>NZ_JBFRCY010000509.1:0-5796 GCF_052113305.1 Terriglobus sp. YAF25 | reverse complement strand
GCTTACGCCACTCGTACCAGTAGATACCGATAGGGTCGCGCTCGCCCGGGTCGTTGCCGTTGTGCGCGAAGTAGCGCTTTCCTGCGACGAAATCAATCTGACCATCACCGTTGAGATCTACAGGAACAACTTCGTGCGCCTGCGACCAGGAAGCGTCAATGATGTGCTGCGTCCAGGTGCCATCCGCATTCTGTTCGTACCAGGCGAAGCCATAGTCGTGGGCCATACCCGCAACGATGTCCTTGCGGCCATCACTGTTGATATCGATCAGGTGAAGCTGACTCATGGAGATTCGCCCGTTGTTGACGGGGACCACAGACGCATCCTGGCGCGTGCCCGCGGGAAGAATCGGCTTCGCACCCCAGTCATTGGCATGGAAGGTCCACTCCGCGGAGCTATTGATGTCCGCAGGCGCTTCCAGCCATCCACGCGGTGTGAGGATATCGATGCGGCCATCGCCGTTCAGATCGCCCGCGCCAATGCCGTGACCGTAGCTCTGGTGCGAGACAGTGTGCTTCACCCACTTATGGTCTTTGAGCTCGAACCATGCGGCAGGAACGTTCTCACGGTCGAACTCGGGCAGAAGCTCCTCAGCCTTGCCGTCATTGTTCAGATCGACCAGGAAAGCAAACTCGGTAGGACCGCTGTTGTCGATCTCCGTCACCTTCCACGCACCGCCCGCCTTGCCCGGATTCTTCAGCCAGACGATGTTGTGCGCGAAGTAGCTGCACTGAATCACGTCGGGCCAGCCATCGCCGTCCACATCCATAATCTGGTCGCTGAAGTTGTCAATGTAGCCGCTGGCGTAGTCGATCTGGCGCAGCGGATGCTTCACCCAGCGCGGCCCCTCGTACCAGCTCTCGCCARCGACGATGTCGAGCTTGCCGTCCTTATTCAGGTCCGCGACGGCGACGGTCTCGCCATATCCCGGATCGATCATCGTTGTACGAAAGGCAATATCCGCAGGTCGGCTGGCAGCATGAGCCACGGCCACCATGGCCGCCATACCAAGAACGCACAACAGCTTTTTCATCGCGATGGAATCTCCCTGAGTTTCAGCGGAGGAATTATTCCATCCTCAATGTGTAATCGTCGACATGGAGTAAGGACGAGCCGAAGCCGCGCGTCCAAACTCCTTGTTGGGTGTGCTCTGCATCGTGAAGCGAAGCTCACCGCCAGCGAGCAGCTCGTCATGACGGAGGAAGACCCGAGTCAGAGGTTGACGATTCAACGAAACGCCGCCGACGTAGTCGCCGCTTCCCTCTTTCACAATGCGCAGCGTCTTTCCGTTCGGCAAGTGCAGCTTAGTTTCGTCAACGAATGGCCGGCCCAATACATATTCATTACTTCCCGGAGCCACCGGATAGAAGCCCATCGACGTAAACAGGAGCCACGCGGACATCTGCCCGAGATCGTCGTTGCCTACCAGGCCATCCGGAGCAGGACGATACTGCGACTCGACGATCTGCTTCAGCCGCTCCTGCGTCCGCCATGGCGCGCCGGCGTAGGCGTAGAGATACGCCAGGTGATGACTGGGCTCATTGCCATGGATGTACTGTCCGATCATGCCTGCGATGTCTTCAACATCCGCATACTGTTTGGGATCGACCTTGGCATCGAACATGGCATCGAGCTTCTGGATCAGCTTGTCATCGCCACCGAGCAACTGGATCAAGCCGGCCTCATCCTGAGGCTGATACCACGAATATTGCCAGGCATTGCCTTCAGTGAAGCCGCTGCCGTTGCCCGCCTTAGCCGGATCGAAGGGTTCACGGAAGCTGCCGTCCGCAAGCCGGGGACGGACAAAACCGCTCTTTGCATCGAAGACATTGCGCCAGTACGCTGCACGCTTGGTGAACTCCTGCTCGATCTCTTTCTTACCCATCGCATGGGCCATCTGTGCGATGGTCCAGTCATCGAAGGCATATTCCATGGTCTCCGATGCAGACTCATCATCGTGATCGACCGGCACATAGCCGCGATCGATGTACTCGCCGACTCCCTCATACTGGCGATAACGGGCGCTGACGACCATAGCGTTCAGCGCAGCCTCAGCGTCATACCCGCGAATGCTCTTCCTGTAAGCATCGGCGAGGATCGGCACGGCGTGGTAGCCGATCATGCACCAGGTCTCCAGCCCTGCAAACTGCCAGACGGGCAGGATTCCATAGGGGCTCTGCTGCTGCGACGCGATCAGAGAACGGACAAGATTGTTGGTGCGCTCCTCTGGCTGCAGCAATGTCATCAACGGCTGCTCGGCACGATAGGTATCCCATAGCGAGAAGGTCGAGACAAACTCCCAGTTCTTCGCCYGGTGCACCTCTTCATCCGGACCACGGTAACGGCCATCCACATCCATCGCCGTACTCGGAGCCATCAGTGCGTGATAGAGCGCGGTGTAGAGGTTCTTCTTCATTGCCTCCGTACCGGAGAACTCCACGCGGCCCAGTTCCTTCTCCCACATGGCGCGAGCCTGTGCACGCATGCCATCGAAGTCGAAACCCTTAACCTCGGCATTCAGATTGGCGATCGCTCCCTCTTCGCTTACGGTTGAGAGCGCAACTTCTACGACCAAGGGACGGGCAAGCTGTCCGAAGTCGAAGGCAGCGACCAGACCGCGGCCCTCCTTGAATGGAACGTCGGTCGCATCGCGGCGCACGCCGGAGAAGCCGAGATACTCCTGCGGTAAAGGCTCCACATTGCGGAAGAGATGCCCGTTCAACGGCGCGGAGAACCGCATGGCAAAGTACAGCTGACGCGCTGGAGCCCAGCCACGCGTCTCACGCATCCCCGTCACCAGACCGCCTTCGCGCAGGCGAACCCGCGACCACATCACCTTTCCCGCGTAGTTGTAGATCGAGGATCGCAGATCGACGACCAGGTGCGCCGGCTTGTCTGACGGAAAGGTATACCGATGGACACCGACGCGGGTTGTTGCAGTCAGCTCCGCGCGCACCTGCGGGGTATCGAGCGTCACAGCGTAGTAGCCAGGCTCGGCCGTCTCGCTCTGGTGCTGGAAGGTCGATCGGTAGTCGGAAGGCTCGAGCTTCACCTCGCCCGTCTCCGGAGTAATCAGCACATCGCCGAGGTCGGAGTGGCCTGCACCTGAGAAATGCGTATGACTGAAGCGCCGCACCAGATGCTCCTCGCGTCACCATCACCAACGGCAAATTGACCGCCGTCGTGCATCTGCCGGATGCGCAGCGCGGCTACTATCGCTCAAACCGTTTCGACTGGAGCGGAAGCATCGCCTGCGCCACGCTGAATGGCCATACCTTCTGGGGGCAGTGGTTCTCCCACTATGATCCGCTGGGCAACGACGCCATTACCGGCCCAGCGGAAGAGTTCCGCTCGCCCGACGGGGCCGAACCCGGCTATAACGAAGCCGCGCCTGGCGGCCTCTTCGTCAAACTCGGCGTTGGTGTCCTTCGCCGGCTTGACGAAAAACCCTACAGCTTCGGCGGCAAGTATCCCATCGTCGACACCGGCGTCTGGAAGACGACCTCGAACCGCAATTCGGTCACCTCGACCCAGGTGGTGCACTCCACCATCGGCTTCGACTACCGCTATACCAAGACGGTGGAGATCGACAAGAAGTCCAACATTGTCCGGCTGCGCCATACACTCACGAACCTGGGTAAACGCCCTATCGATTCGGCGCTGTATAACCACGTCTTTCTGCAACTGGATGGGAAAGGTCCGGGGCCCGGGACCAGCGTCACCCTCGGCTTTGCGCCGACCGTGGAGACGCCCTTCCCTGAGTCGGTCTCCGTCGAAGACAGGACGATCCGTTTTCTCGGTCCCCCACCCAATGGCAGGGCGATCGGCTCCTACCTGACTGGTTACACTCCTGAGACGCCAAACACCTCTGAGATATCGGACACTTCGACCGGTCTCCGCGTCCGCCAGAAGACTGATTCCCCGATCGTCCGCTTCTTCTTCTGGGGGCACAGCCGGGCTACCTGCCCGGAGGCCTATATCGCCATCCACGTCGCTCCGGGTAAAACCCAGCGTTGGACGACAGAATTCGCACTGGAGGCGCCGGCGGCGATATCCCCCGCTCCGCGATAAACTGAAAAGCGACTATGTTTGAGAATCTCCAGGAAARACTGCAGCGCGCGTTTAAGAACCTCCGTGGTCAGGGGACCATCAGCGAGGAGAACATCACCGAGGCGCTGCGCGAGATCCGCCTTGCCCTGCTCGAGTCCGACGTCAACCTGAACGTCACCAAAGACCTGATCGAGCACATCCGCGAAAAGGCGATGGGCCAGCAGGTAGCGACGGCCCTGTCGCCGACAGAGCAGGTCATCAAGATCATCCACGGCGAGCTGGTCGAGCTGCTGGGCCGCGACACCGCCCGCTTCAAGTTCGCCTCGCAGCCGCCTTCGGTCATCCTGATGGCCGGCCTGCAGGGTTCCGGTAAAACCACCACCGCTGGCAAACTGGCTCAATGGCTAAAAAAGGGCGGCCACCGCCCGATGCTGGTCTCGGTCGACGTCTATCGTCCCGCCGCCCGCGAACAGCTCGCCGTTGTCGCCAAGTCCATCGGCGCCCAGCTCTACACCGGTAATGTAGGCGCCGACGAAGCCGGAACGCCCCTGGTGCTTCGCCTGGCCAAAGAAGCCAAGCGGGACGCCGCCAACTTCGGCTGCGACATCCTGCTGGTCGATACCGCCGGACGCCTGGGCATCGACGAAGAGCTGATGGGCGAGATGTCGGAGCTGAAGAAGCTCCTCAATCCCTCTGAGATCCTCTTCGTCACCGACGCCATGACCGGCCAGGACGCCGTGAACTCGGCCAAGGCCTTCCACGACCGGCTCGGCGTTACCGGCGTGGTGCTGACCAAGATGGACGGCGATGCCCGCGGAGGCGCAGCGCTCTCGATTCGTCAGGTCACCGGAGCTCCGGTCAAGTTCATCGGTACGGGCGAAAAACCCGACGCCTTCGAGCCCTTCCACCCCGACCGTATCGTCAGCCGCATCATGGGCATGGGCGATATCGCCACCCTGCTGGAGCGCGCCGAAGAGAAGCTCGATCGGGGCAAGGCTGAGGCCTTCGCCAAGAAAGCCCTCGCCGGCGACGGCTTCTCCCTGGAAGACTTCCGCGATCAGTTGCGGCAGATCAAAAAGCTGGGCTCCATGCAGTCCATCCTGAAGATGCTGCCCTCGGTCGGCCCGTTCCAGGGCCTGCAGGCAGCTGCCGGACAGGTAGACGAGAGCCAGTTCACCCGCGTGGAGGCGATCATCAACTCGATGACGGCGAAGGAGCGGCTCAACCACGAGATCATCTCCGGCAGTCGCCGTAAGCGCATCGCCGCAGGCAGCGGCACCAGCGTGCAGGAGGTCAATAACCTGCTGCGCCAGTACGCGCAGATGCGGAAGATGTTCAAGGGCATGGGCGCCGGCGGCGGTAAGATGCAACGCCGCCTGATGAGCCAGATGGGCAGCATGGGACGCTTCGGACGCTAAAGGATTTCAACGAACCAATACACCGGGTGCCCAATGTCCCTCGGGGACATGGGCATTCGAGCGAAGCTCGAACCAGGGTGGGAGCCGTGGGCTTTTAGCCCACGGTCTATCGATTCAAGAAACGTGCGGGCTTTAAGCCCTGGGCTTTTTCCCTGATGGAGAAAAAAGGCCCAGGGCTAAAGAGTCTGTGTGAGAGAGGCATCATCTCTCTGGATGAGTGAGCCGTTGTTGGAGGATTTCATTGTTGAGTGTGGATGGGAGCTGTTTTAGTGGGATTTCTGGAGGATGTAGATGCGTTTGAGGTTGTAGGCGGTGGCGGCGAGGGCGA
>NZ_JBFRCY010000508.1:0-3466 GCF_052113305.1 Terriglobus sp. YAF25 | reverse complement strand
GACCAGCGGAGCGTCGGTGCCTTTCTAATTCCATCCTTCAATCATTCAATTCCTCATAAAAATCGGCAGCAGAGGTGTCGCGGCCTCCGCTGCCGGCGTGAGGGGTTTAGTAAGAAGCGTTATGGTTTGTCGACGCCGTCGTGTGCGAAGTCAACGGTGCAGTCCCGTTGTCCGCGAGGTTCTTGACGTCCTTCTCTGCKAGGAGCGCTTCTATCTCCGCAGTGAATTCCTGTTTGAGCTGATCGTTGAAGGCTCCGCTCGAAGGCGAGGCGAAGCCCGAGTGAACCAGCCGCACGCGGCCATCCTTACCTACAAACAACGTCGCTGGCCAGGTGTTCAGATTCACCGCTTGAGGCACCTTCTCCCACATCTCTGCCGGGGCGCCGGCGAGCAGATAGGTGTACTTCACGCCATAGTGGTTGATGAATGCCTTCTCGCGAGCGAGCGAGTCCTGCTGCTCTGGCTCTTCGAAGTTCAGGGCAACGATCTCCAGTCCCTTATCGCGATACTTCTTGTCGAGTTCGACCAGGTAACGCGCCTCGTCATGGCAGTTCGGGCACCAGGTTCCAGTCACGATTGCGAGAACCACTTTGTTCTTGAAGCGGGCATCGTCGCTGGAGACCAGCTTGCCGTTTACATCCGGGAACTTGAAGCTGAACCGCTCATTCGCATCCCGTACTGTGGTGTGCTTGCTGTAGTTCTCAGGCTCCGCGAAGCCCTTGCTGCGCGCCACCTCGGGGCGATACGCAGTCAGCGCTTCCGTCGGAGTATAGGCGCCTTCGGTCTTCACCTCCAGCGTACCGTCCTCTTTTGGTGTTACCCGCACCAGCAGAGGACGAGCTCCATCGAAGTGGCTCAGCAGCCAGCTTCCGTTCTTATAAGTTCCGGTCAACGCCCCGGTGTCGCCATCGATACGCAGAATCGACGCTTGTGCTTCCGCGCCGTTCTGCTTCACGATCAAGCGCCATGCTTTCTCACCCTTCGCGGTCTCATGCGGAATCTCCCAGTTACCCGCGATGTTTGGCGCCTGCGCAGATGCTGCTGCCGTGGCATCGATATGGCGGGTTGCATGGAAGGGATAATCGGCGATGTACTTCTCGCGTTCAAAGCGTCCACGCAGTTTGCCTGTGAGCGTTTCCCCGTCGGCGTTCGCCGAAATCGTCGTCAGGTAATGCTCGAAGTCGAGTACGACCTCATTGTTATTGCGCTTCGCGCTGGTTGTGCTCTCGGTCTCTTTGTCTCCGTTGAAGAGTGTGCCTTTGATCTGCTGGCCGTCTTCGGAGATGTCAAGACGAAACGGAATCTCCGTTCCATTGAGAGTGAAGGCCGCGTCCCAGCGCCCTGCGAGTGAGTTTTGTGCGAAGACGGCCGAGCTGCTGAGGACCACGGCAGCAAATGCGATGGTGCGATTGCGAATTGTCATGACAGGCTTCTCCTGAATTTCAGTTGCGAAGGAAGTTCTGTTGCGAAAGGTTGTCGGTGAACTGCAGCGATACGGGCGGTTGCTATGTATTTGGCTATCCCGCCCTTCGGCGGGATAGCCTTTCTGCCCGTGCTGCTGCAGCAGCCGACTGTCGCCACTCCTCCGGTAGATGTGGCTTGGTCGCGAGCAGAATCTGGTACGCGGCTGTGCGATCGGCCGCGGAGATCTTCTGGAATGCGGGCGTTTGGTCTGCTCCGCTCAGCACCTCATAGAGGCGGTGATAGACATAGGTCTTCGCCTCCTGTGGCAACTGATCAAACTGGTCTGAGTAGATGAGATAGCTAACGGGATAGCGGAAGATCCGCCTCTTCAGATCGAAGTCGCGCAGAGATCGCCCTTTGCGATCGCGCAATCCTGCCGCGGCAAAGGTCCGCGCAAAGCTGTTGTTTCCTGCCACGGCCCCGGGTAGAGGAGCTTCGTTGGCAAACAGCAGATACCCCACCAGCTCTTCCGCGGGCTTCTCAAACGTAGTGCGCTCTTCAGGCGTGAGCGGACCTTCGACGCCGTTGTTCTTCTTCGCGTGCTCGAAGAAAGCGATGCGAGTCTTGTAGTTCGTCAGTGTGATGAGGTTGTGCATCTGCGTCTGATGCGCCAGCACCAGATGCGCCACAATGTCGCTCTGCGGATTCAGGTAATCCGCATTGAGAAATTTCTGTTCCAGCGGCTGCAGGCTTTGATCGGGATCGCCGCGCGGTCCATTGGCAATGCCATATCCCGCAGGCATGATGGAGTTACCCATCGTTCGTTCGCTGCCGGCTGAGCCGGTGACATACCATCCACCCCAGCGCTTCGCGATCGGCGTCTCCTGACCGGTGACAAACGACTCCGTCGAGTTCGCCAACGTGCCTGTCGGTGAGGGATAGATCGAACGCACCAACACACCGGGAACATTGCGTGTGCCAGGCGCGATATGGCACTGCGTGCAGTCCAGCTCGGCACGCTCAAACTTCGGATGCTCGGCCTTGTTGGCATCGAGCAGATAGAAGGCAGCCCCCTGGTTCGGATCGAACGAGACGATCTCCAGAGCCTTGCCTTCGTGCACAAAGCCGACATACACGTCGTCGTTGAAATAGAGCGCACGCGGATGTTCGGGCGAGATCTTCTTGTACTGGAAGCTGGTCTTGGAGAAAACCAGCGTCTGCGAGTCCTCGGGAATGTGCAGCGCCTTCAGCACCGAGGGCAGATAGCCCAGACGATCGTCATACGTCAGTTTCACCGTTCCCGCTTCAAGCTTGTTCTCGAGCTCGGCCACGGGATCGTGCAGTTCATCCTGCAGGTAGCGGATCGGCGCATCCGTGTAAGGAATATATCCCTGACGCTTTACAGCAATCTGGCCGCGAGCGCTCCACGCTCCAACACTTACGGCGAATAACGCAGCCGACAACAACGACACCACAACAGGCAGACGCAGACGTGCCAACTCCACGACCTTCATGGTCCAAGACCTTTCCTGGGCTGCACGCGACAAGACGCACACAACACCGGAAGACGACGCGACACTGCGGAATACAAGTTCCGCAACAAATCGCTTCAGATTGTCAGAGGATGATCAACGGTAGAAAGTACGAAGCAATGCCCGCACACACTCATACTCGGATTGATCAGGAAAGCTATCGTGAGCGGCAACAACCACAGAGCGTGGCCGCAACAGAGAGAACGCGCGCTGTCGCCGCGAACATCGCGTTCCGGCCTGCACTCATCGCGTTGTTGTGAAGATAGGTCTTCAAAACGCCTGCTCCGTTGTACTGCTTAGTTGTCTATTATGCACTTCTGGAAAAATCGTGCAAGTTGATTTCGGAATAACCCAAATTCTGGGTGCCAAATCCATCGCATCGCGATGGGTGGGGCACCTGTGATGTTTCAAGAGGTTGTTGTCCATCCGTTTGTATCTGGAGATTCTGTTTGTGACGAGCAAATAGAAGTTTCCGGAGGAACGGATGGACTATCACTATCATGCCCGATTGACGGTGCATGGTCGAAGAG
>NZ_JBFRCY010000507.1:0-3480 GCF_052113305.1 Terriglobus sp. YAF25 | reverse complement strand
TGGCTATGCTCTCGATCCCGCGAGTGCGGCAGCACTCTGGAAGAAGAGTGAGGAGATGGTCGGCGAGACCTTCGCATAAGTCCACCCGGTAAATGACAAACGCGGAGCCATATGGCTCCGCGTTGTATTTCTACCAATCACTGTATTCAGCCCAGATGTTGCCAGTGGTGAACGCGATAGTCGGTCTCTCCAGCAACTGCGCCCCGTCCTCCAGACCACCGCATCTCCGCGCCGGCATCGCCTTCGAACTTGAAGCTCAGCGATCCGTTACCGTACACACGCGCCGTTAAACGCCTGGACTCCGGCGCGGCTGTATGGGCTCCCACATCGGCCCAGGGAACAATGCTGCCGGCCTTCACATACACAGGAATCTTTTCGGCAGCTCGATCAACTGTAACTGTCGCGCCGCCCTTGATCAGCTCTCCTGTCCAGAAGTCATGCCAGTCGCTCCCGCTGGGGAAAACAACTTCCCTCTTTGCCTCTCCGGCGAACAACGGAGCCACCATCATGCGGTCACCGATCATGTATTGATCGTCCACCTTCGCCAGGCGGGCATCATTCGGCCAGTCCATCACCAGTGCGCGGAAGGGAGGCGTTCCATCGGCGGCATAGCGATGAAATGCGCTCTTCAGATACGGGACCAGGCTCATGCGCCAGCCAACAATCTCGCGGCAACGCGATTCGGTTGCTTCCCAGTTGGCCATATCCTGCCCGGCGTTATTCAACTTGCGATTCAGTTGGCGCCACGGCGGACTCTTGATGTACCAACCATTCACAAGTGCCAGCGGCGAGAAGACGACGCTTTGCAGGCGTCGCAGTAAATCCTCTTCGCTGGCGGCATCGCGCACCTCCGGGCACCATAGCAAACCGCTAAAGCCGGAGTTCGCCAAGCCGCGAATGAAGTCGCGATGGTTATACAGATCGCTATACAGAACAAAGGGATAAGGCGCAGCCAGGGCGCCGCTGGAACGTACCAGACCGTAGGTCTTCAGATTCCGCTTACGATACTCATCCCAGATGGTGTATTGGTAGCGAAGCCCAAACACGCTGTGCATCTGCTCGCCGTCGAGTCCAGAGGGAAAACGGCTGAGCTCAGGGAACGACCAGCCTCCGGTGTAGTCGGAGTTGTCGCATTCGTCCAGCTTGAAGCCACTGACACCTGCATCGACAAAAGTCTTGCCATGGTATTCGCCAAAGACRCGCCTTGCCGCAGGATCCGCAAAGTCCGGCGTCAGACCTCCCCAAACGCCATAGTCTCCCGACAGTGACTTCATTGCAGGAAACACGGGCGATGCCGGATGGACGAAAGCGTGCTCCCAGAGATTGACACGGCAGTTCAATGCCTTCATCTCTGACAGAAATGCTGTCGGCTCAGGAAACCGCTGCCCCTCCCACGCAAAAGTGCAGGAGTACGAGTGACTCTGCCAGCCCGGCTCCAACCCGAAGACATCGCAAGGAATCTTGCGGTCACGGAACTCCTTCATGAGTGACACGACTCTCTGCGATGTCGCCCGCGCATCTGCCCGATACCAGAACCCCAACCCCCACTCCGGCGGCACAAAGCCTCCGCCCGAAAAGACGTTATAGCGGCGAACAGCATCGAGCATGCGCGGCCCGGCGAAGAGATAGACATCAATACCGGAGGCATTCGGGATCTCCACCGTAACCTGCCCCTGATCGTCCGTCTTAATGTTGTGTGTGTAATTCGGATCAGGATTGACGTTGCTGACGTTCGTTGCCGGCTCCTCCGGCTTGGGCCGTGCGTTCCCGACAAAGAAGGTGGCGTAACGAGCGGTATCAACCAGAATGCCTACGCCCTTGGTCGTGACGTAAAACGGTACCGGAGCGTGGGAGTCTCCCGAATCAAATCTGGGATCGGCATTCACTCGGATGGTCTTCTTCTTTCCACGTTGATCGAAGGAAAGAAGCTGCAGCCCTAGACCGAAGACAAGTTCATTGGGCCGGAGCGGCAACTGAACGACTGTTCCCCGGATAGAAGTGGCGCCTGAGATAGAAGGAAGTGGAGATTCGGCCACACGAGGCAGGCGATCAAATCCGCCGGTCTGCGGATCCACCAACCGGCCTGAGACCGGGGTGTAGGACTCCGGAGTTCCGACGCGTGCTCTCCATACGCCCGGGTGAACCTCGGTCCAGTCCGCAAATTGCCGTAATGACTGCTCGTTCTCCTGAGCAGACAATACTCCTGGCGCTGAGGCTACAGCGCTCGTCATCAGGAGACGTTTCGCCAAGCTTCTTCTCGTAATCCGATTCGATGACATCGACCTTCCTTCGTATGTTGTGGTGCAGGCAAACTTCGCTGTTATGGAAGAAGCGCAGCTACGCCGCTTTTAACGTCAAGAGTCCAGGGCTTCGGTTCAGGAAGCTTCATACTTCCTGAGCCAATCTCAAGCGGCATCCAAATATAGCGGCTGTCTGTCAGCGCAGACGGCTTCCAGCGGTCTCCGATATAGATCACGGTTGTAGTTTTCGTCCCAGTAACTCTGACCAACATGCTCGACTGCGAGTTATAGGTATTCACTTCCGGCGGAGCAACATCCTTGAACTCACTCCATGGCCCCGCCAGTGACTTGGACGTGGCATAGACATTGGGGTTTGGCTTCCAGCCGGTGAGATGCGAGCCAAGAACGTAGTACAGCCCCTTGTAATGCACAATCGCCCCGCCTTCGAGCGGAGCCTGAATGAAGCTGACCTGCTTTTCGACCGACAGATAGTCGTTTGAGAGTTTGGCGATAAAGAAGCCGTGCGTCGGACGCGATTCGAAGATCAGGTACGCAGCGCCATCATCATCGATAAACTGGCCGATATCGCGGCTCTCCTGATCGAGAGGACGAAAGCTCTTCACATACTTGTAGTCGCCATCTACGGTGTCGCTCACCGCGACGGCCACGCGTGCAAGCTTGTAGCCAGAAGCATCCAGGTGGGCGTACATGACAAACTTCTTCGTCTGCTTGTTGTAGAAGACCTTCGGCCGCTCCAGAATCCAGTTGGTCAGATTCTCAGGATTGCTCAGCTTCAGCACCTGGTTGCGAAACTTCCAATGCACCAGGTCCGTGGATGAGTAGCAGGAGACATAACGTTTATCGGGATCATTCGTCGGAGTGCGGTCTTCCCCAAACCAGAAATAGGTATCCTTCACCTTCAGGATTCCACCACCGTGCGCTTCGATCGAACGCCCACGATCGTCGAGCCATACCTCTCCCGGCCGAATCACCTTCTCCTGAGCGCTGCATGACTGCTGCAGCATCACGCCTCCACAGACGCTATAAACCAACGTGAGCAGCCACCTCGACCTCTTCATCTTCCAAAACCCTTTCCGCGAACCATGAATGCGTAAGATCTGCCCGAGCACACTCAGCGAAGCAGTCGCAGCAATTCTGCTGGCAGCGGGATTCCTGCGTCAAAGGAGGCGCGTTCGTAAATAACGCGCCTCCCTGCCTCTACCAGCGGACAGTACCGGAC
>NZ_JBFRCY010000506.1:0-3481 GCF_052113305.1 Terriglobus sp. YAF25 | reverse complement strand
CACTCTGCCTACCTATGAGATCGACGTTACGCGTCTCGAAGAGGCGTACAGTCCGAAGACCAAGGCCGTAATGATCGCACATACGCTGGGCAACGTCTTCGATCTGGACGCGGTCACGGCGTTTTGCAAGAAATACAATCTCTGGCTCGTCGAGGACTGCTGCGACGCGCTTGGTTCGACCTACAAGGGCCGGAAAGTCGGCACCTTTGGAGATATCTCCACCGTCAGCTTTTATCCTGCTCACCACATCACCATGGGAGAGGGTGGAGCCGTGATGACGGACAAGCCCGCACTGCAGGTCCTGATCGATTCATTCCGCGACTGGGGCCGTGACTGCTGGTGCGAGCCTGGCGTCGACAACACCTGCGGGAAGCGGTTTGATTGGCAGCTCGGCACCCTGCCCTGCGGATACGATCACAAGTACACCTATTCGCATGTGGGCTACAACCTGAAGGCGACCGACATGCAGGCTGCGCTCGGCGTCTCGCAGATCGAAAAGCTGCCCCAGTTCATCGAAAAGCGGAAAGAGAACTTCGCTTATTTGAGAAATGCGTTGAAGCCGCTCGAAGAGTTTCTTCTGCTCCCGGTGGCGGGCGAGAATTCGGATCCCAGCTGGTTCGGTTTCCCCATCGGCGTGAAGACCGATGCGCCATTTACGCGCGACCAACTGACCCGCGCGCTTGAAGCACAGAAGATCGGCACGCGCCTTCTGTTCGCGGGAAACCTGCTTCGCCAGCCGGCATATGAAGGTTACGAATACCGCGTGATTGGCGACCTCGCCAATACCGACTACGTGATGAACCAGGTCTTCTGGATCGGTGTCTATCCCGGGCTGACCACAGAGATGCTGGACTTCATCGCTAAGACGATGACTGAGTTTGCCGTCTCGGTCGATGAAGGRCTGAAGGTCCTCTAGACTAGAGCGTTTTCCCTGGTGCTGGGTATCCCGGAAGAGGCGTGCAGCGGTGTCTTCATTGCGGAAAACGCCCATAGATGCGGAAACTTTACTCTACACCTACAGGGAAATGCTCTAACCCAGGCGCGATTGCATCTACTTTGGTTTGAAACCGTTCCATCCGGCCATCCGCCGGATGGACTCAATCCAGACCAACGGTCGGTCGCAGGTTCAGTAGGCGCTGCGCCTTTTGCACGGACGGAACGTACTCCAGGGGGATGTTGCCTTCAGGCGCCCGCTTGGCAACCGTCACATCGATGCTGGGGTTGAGCGTCGCCGTGACGCGATGAGCCAGATCGACAATGCTGATCGCCTCCTCTGAGCCCAGGTTGAAGATCTCCCCGAGGGCGCGCAAGATGTCCTCTAGAGCGGATTCAGGAAGCGGCTTTAGCGTTATCGGCTCTTCTAGGTCCCTTCCATTTCGATCGTCTGGACGTGCGGCTCCATGGAATTCATACTGGCTGTTTTGTATTCTATCGATCGAGTTTGAGGGACAGCCGTAGGTACCTGGGGCTCGATGTCGAAGTTAATCCGATCGAGTTCAACGGCATAAGGCCGCTTCTGCACCTGGGTGTAAATCGCACCCACATACTCTCCCATGACCCCCATGAAGACCAGTTGAATGGACGCGATGAAGAACACCCCGATGAGGGTTGGCGCCAGGCCCAGACTGAAGGTATTCCAGAAGAGGACTTTGGCTATGGTGTAAGCGATTGCGACAAACAGCGAAAGAGCCGCGCCACCGAAACCAATGAATGTGGCCAGCCGCAGCGGAACCCTGGAGTGGTTGATGATCCCCAGCATTCCAATGTCATAAAGCGTGTACCAGTTATTCTTCGTGATGCCGAACTTGCGCCTGGGCTGATCGTAATAGATCTTCTTGTGTGGAAGGCCGATCTCCGCAAGCATTCCGCGCAGGTACGGATACGGGTCGCCAAACGATCTGACATACTCAATCACCTTGCGATCGTAGAGACCAAAGCCTGTGAAGTTTTGAAAGGTCTCGATGTTCGAAAGCCGCTCTGCAATCCTGTAATACTGCTTGCGAAGGAAGAAGACCAGCGAGTGCTCCTCGCTTGTCTTCTTGATTCCGATCACCATATAAGAACCGGCTTCCCACTCTTCGACGAAGGGGACGATCATGCTGGTGGGATCTTGCAGGTCCGCGACGATCTGCACGACGGCGTCACCCGATGCCTGCAGCAGCGCGTGCATTGGAGACCGTATGTGCCCGAAGTTGCGGGCATTGATGATGACCTTCACATTGGGGTCAGACGCCGCCAGGCGCTTAAGAATCGGCACCGTGTTATCAAGTGAGCTGTTGTCGATGAAGATGTGCTCGTAACGATAGCGCCCGATTCCAGCCATCACGTTGCGAACCTGCCGATAAAGCTCCTCGACGTTATCCTGTTCGTTGTAGCAAGGCGTTACGATGCTGATCGTCTTCAAGGGCACCTCGATATGGAATGCAGCTTCTAAGCAGTATGGCGTTCTGTAGCTACCGCGGGATTCGATTGGTTTGAAAGGCCAGGTTTATCTGAATTGCGCCGTGAAAAGGAGAAGTTTTTGTGCGCCAGGTATGTATAAATCGTTGTGCCTCCCATAACCAGAGCGCCTGCAAGGTAAGGTGCGATGCCGCGGAGCAGAGCGATTGATTGCAGCAGCTTGGTGAGGACCGGAAGGATGAAGAGACCGGGAATCGTCGCGCTGCCATAGACGGCAAAGCAGCGAAGCCACTCTTTGAGATAGTTTCCCTTGGTGCGAAAGACGAAGGTCTTATAGGTAAGAAAAGACATTGTCACCCCAATAGGGGTCGCGGTGATGGACGCAAGATCGACCGTGAAAGGAAGATAGCGCGCAGGGAGTAAGTGACTGTACAGCGCGACGAAGCCGGCATAACAGCCGTATCCAAACAACGCGTTTCCCATTCCCACGACGAGATATCGCAGGACCTCCCGCGCCGGAAACAATCGCATGATCTTTCCCGCAATTCCTGGCTGAGGAACCGTGGAAGCCTCTGGGGAAAGGCTGGGACCGTTGCTGATCATAGTCTCTATTCTCTCAAAAATCGGCGATATTGCCACATAAAGGAAGCAATGCCGTGGAGCATTTCCCAGTTGCGGGTATCCCTGACGAGGAGCGCAGTGACGTTTTCATTGCGGAAAACGCCACCCGATGCGGAAGCCCTCCACTACACAGGAAAATGTTCTAGCGTTGCAAACGAGCATCAGTCAACGCCGCATGCCCGGATTTCAATAGATAGATTCTGTACCCGCGTGGGTTGATGGGATCGAACATACGGGTTACATCCAAAGAGTAGTTGGAGTTGAGAAACTCAACAAACTGTGGCCATTGCGCGATCTTTTCGAACGATTCCGGCTGGGCGAGTCCAGATGTTGTCAGAACGATGACCCCAGGAGGATTGCGCTGAGCACCCTCCAGAAACATATTGCGGTAGTTCGCAGAGGGCTGGCTCCCGGGCGGACCGAAGAGCATAAAATCACCCAGGAATCCTGTGTGATGGAC
>NZ_JBFRCY010000505.1:0-3486 GCF_052113305.1 Terriglobus sp. YAF25 | reverse complement strand
GGCCGTATTATCGTGGACTTTCTCAACCGCAGGTTCCCGGCATATGTCGATACCGGTCTGAACCTGGTGGATGTTGCAGAGATCGCCCGTATGCATCTTGCTGCACTTAACGCCGGCCGAGCAGGAGAACGGTATATTCTCGGAGGAGAGAATCTAACGCTGAAACAGATTCTTGACCGCATGTCGGCGATCACCGGGCTACCCTCCCCCTCAATGCGGGTACCCCATACGGTCGCTATGATCTTCGCCTTCTTCGACGAGACGTTTACCGGCAAACTGCGCGGGAAAGAACCGCGCGCTACTTTGGAGGCTGTGCGTATGGGCAAGAAGAAGATGTTCGCATCCTCGGCCAAGGCAGAGCGAGAGCTGGGATTCAAGGTGCTTCCGGTGTACAAGGCACTACGTTCGGCTATCGACTGGTTCGTGGAGCATGGATATGCTCCCGCAGATGAAGGGAAGCAGGCCTGATGGAAGAATGCTTCGGTATCGTTGCGGCGCTACCTGGAGAACTAAAGCCGCTGGTAGCCGGCTGGCAGCAGCTGGAAGCAACCAACGGCGTGAACGCATGGAAGCATCCATCCCGCAGTATCTATGCCGTGTGCGCTGGAATGGGATCGGAAGCTGCCCGGCGCGCGTTTCACCATCTGACAACCATCTGTAATCCAACGACAGTATTGTCGATCGGCTGGGCTGGCTCGATCGATCCGCGCCTGCCTGTGGGGTCAGTGCACTATCCTTCGCAGATCGTCGACAGTGAAGCGGAGGAGCACTATCCGCTGCATCTTGATGGCACAATGTTGCTGATCTCGGCCGACAAGGTTGCTGACCGCGGAGAGAAGTATCGCCTGGCCCTGGCTTACTCCAACGCGGCTCTGGTGGATATGGAGGCTGCGACCATCGCCGGTCTTGCCTTCGCGAGAGGATGCAAGTTCCGTTGCATCAAGGCGGTCTCAGACGGAGCGAATGAAGAGCTGCCGGATATGAATCCATACATCACCAAGGATGGAAAATTCGCTACGGCGCCTTTTGTCGCCAGTGTGATGGTGCGTCCGTGGTATTGGGCAGCTCTCACACGTTTTGGAAAGAATGCAAGGCTGGCCGCGGAGAATCTGGCCGTTGCTGTAAAGAAGGACCTGAATCTATGAGTTCGTTGGAAGTCCCCGCTACCATGCGGGCAGCCGTTTACCGCGGCATTGACGATGTGCGCATTGAAACCGTACCCGTCCCGGAGATTAATCCAGGAGAAGTTCTCGTCAAGATCCATACCTGTGGCATCTGTGGCACGGATCTGAAGAAGATCCATACCGGATCACACTCGGCGCCGCGTGTCTTCGGGCATGAAATGAGCGGTACTGTCGTCAAGGTCGGTGAGGGAGTAGAAGACTTCGCGGTCGGAGATCGCGTTATGGCCTTCCACCATATTCCTTGCGGTGAGTGTTATTACTGCCGCAAGCACACCTTTGCACAGTGTGAGACTTACAAAAAGGTGGGAACAACAGCCGGCTTTGCACCCTCAGGCGGAGGATTCGCAGAGTACATCCGTGTCATGGACTGGATCGTGAAACGCGGCCTGGTGAAGATTCCCGAAGGTGTGCCGTTTGAGCAGGCMGCCTTCATTGAACCTGTGAACACCTGCTTCAAGGCGATCAAGCTTCTGGAGCTTCAGCCCGATGAGACTGTGCTGGTGATCGGACAGGGCTCGATCGGCGTGTTGCTTGCAGCGTTGGCCGCACGCACCGGCGCTACTGTGCTAACGAGCGATATGTTTCCTGAACGTCACGCCGTCGCCGCAAAGTTCGGCTTGAAGCACTCGATCGATGCAACGGGAGATGTGGTTGCCGCCGTGCGGAATGCCACTGAGGGCCGGGGAGCCGACGTCACGCTTGTAGCTGTTGGCAGCGATAAGTTGATTCCTCTGGCGATGGAGGCTACGCGGCCCGGCGGCCGCGTGATGCTCTTCGCATCGACACAGCATGGCGAAGCGATCTTCGACCCGGCAGCGGTCTGCATGGACGAAAAGACGCTGATGGGCTCTTATTCTGCCTCTGTTGCGATTCAGGATGAGGGCGCGCAGCTCGTGCTGGACGGCTACAAGAACGGCTTCGATCTGACGCAGTTGATCTCACACCGCTTTACGCTCGAAGAAGCAGTGCAGGGAATTCATCTGGCATCGAATCCGCAGCCAGATTCGATGAAGATCGTGATTCAGCCGTAGGACTTTTGGGGTTGTCATTCAGTAGCGTTGCCGAGGCGGGGAAGTAAGCTCCATAACGTAGTCGTTTATGCCAATATGGGGACACTTGGTAATCCAAATTGTGGGCCAGAGTGATGAGCTTCGCATTCAACCATCTGTCGTATTACGCTATCGCTGCAATGGGTGTTGTTGGGATTTTGCAGGGAATCTTCGTGCGCGAGAAACGACGCACCTCTGATCATCAGACTGAGAATCCTTTGATCTCTTGGCCCGCTTGGTTTCAACGAACGTTTTTTTGTTTTGTTGGGACAGGGCTAATCATTTTTGCTGCTTGGAAACTATGGTGAGATTGAATATCTGTTCTGTATTAGGGCCTGTCGAAGTCGCGATGTTTGGTATGGGATAGCGGGTGTTTGCCAATTTCGTAGCTGGAGACGACGACCCGCATGACGCTGACGTGCTGGCTGAATCCGCGTGGTGGGGACCTAGGCGAGCGCTTGCCGAGAAGTCTCGCCACGCCTGCGGGATGACGAACAAAAATACTTTAGGGATGTAACGCCGGCTTTTGCGAACGAAGCCACTGCAGCAGACCTGCTGGATCATCCGTGATGACTCCGTCCACACGAGCCTCGCTGAGTTTCTTCCAGCCATCCACTGTGTTTGATGTGTAAGGAATTACCTGCAAGCCTGCCTTGTGAGCCGCTGCGACTTCGTCTGCGGTAGCGAGACTCTCGTCTGGGCTCAGAATATTCGCGCCAGAGACAGCAGCGATATGCGCAAAGCTTTTGTCTTTGTCGGTAATCCCCATGAAGCCGTCGTACTTTGCCTGACCGAAGAGAGCGGAGAGGCGGATCTGCGGATCGATCTGCTTCATAGCGCGTAGCGTACGGAAATCGAAGCTCTGCAGAATGACTCGCGATTGCAGTTGATGCTTGCGCACAGCCTCGTCGATCATCTTCACAAAGACCTCAGGGGAAGGCGTGAGCTCCGGGCGAGCTGGAGAGATCTTGGTCTCGACATTGAAATCGAAAGTCCCCTTGGGCGCGAGATCCAGAACTTCATCGAAGGTCGGAATGTGCGTGTTGGGCACGGCTCTTTGTTGGGGGAAGGCTGCCAGTGTCTTTGCGCCGCAGTCGTACTGCCTGATCTCAGCCAATGTCCGTGAGTGGATCAGCGTGCCCGGGGGTAGCGCAGGCCCACTGCAGATGCGCTCGTTGGCCAGGACCGCCTTCATAAAAGCATCCGTACCTTCAGGCTGCACCAGGTATGGAGAGTGCGAGACGACCAGGACG
>NZ_JBFRCY010000504.1:0-3487 GCF_052113305.1 Terriglobus sp. YAF25 | reverse complement strand
CGCGTGCACCGTCGATGGCGCCGGCTTCCAACAGCGGCGAAGCCATAGCGGCAATCGCAGCTTCCACTGCACGGTTTTGTCCTGCGCGTACCGCCGTTCCCATCACGGCGTAGCCCATGCCCGCCATCGTCGTCTTTACGTCGGCGAAGTCGCGGTTGATGATGCCGGGGATGGTGATGATGTCCGAGATTCCCTGCACGCCCTGGCGAAGCACATCGTCCGCAATGCGGAAGCTCTCGAAGAAGCCCGCGTCCTTGGCGACAGCCAGCAGCTTTTCGTTGGGGATAACGATGACCGTATCAACCGCATCCAGCAGCTCCTGCAGGCCACGCTCGGCCTGCATCATGCGGCGCTTGCCTTCAAACCCGAACGGCCGCGTCACCACAGCCACTGTCAGCGCACCCATCTCACTGGCCAGCGAGGCGATCACCGGAGCGGATCCAGTTCCCGTGCCTCCGCCCAGACCGGCCGTGACAAAGACCATGTCCGCGCCTTCCAGCGCCTCAATGATCTTGTCGGAGTCCTCCAGCGCCGCGCGACGGCCCACGTCAGGATTTGCGCCGGCGCCAAGACCAGAGGTCAGCTTTACGCCGAGCTGCAGCTTTACCGGCGCCAGAGAGCCTTCGAGCGCCTGAGCGTCCGTATTGGCGGCGATAAATTCCACGCCTTCCACTTTGGCCGCGATCATGCGATTGACCGCGTTGCCGCCACCACCGCCTACGCCGATGACCTTAATCTTGGCGCCGGTGCGGGTCTCATCGTTGTAGTGAATGCGGATCGGATCTTGGGGCGTATTCGACATGGGGATGCGTTAACTCCTGCGTTAATGGTCATTCTGTCATTCGTCCGCGTGCAAGGAAATGCGGAAAAGCAAATGACGGTTATCAAAGTCGATTCCTGAGGCCGAATCAGGACTATCTTGTGACGGCGAGGATCACTACATGGTGCCGGCGAAGATCGCCTTCAACTTGGCGCGGAGGCCCATCTCTTCGCTGGCACGGCGCACCTGCGTGCGGTGCGTGTACAGCAGCATGCCGATGAGGGCCGCGAACTCCGGCTGCGCCAGTTCCTCGGGCATGCGAGAGAGCGGTACCGGATAGCCGACGCGGGCCGGCACACGCAGCATGCTCTCAGCAACATCCAACAGGCCGACCAGCTTGGCCGAGCCGCCGGTCAGAACCAGGCCGGCGCCGAGCGCTTCCAGCACACCGCCCTGCCGCAGGTTCTCGCGCAGCATCTGCATCAGCTCGCGCGCTCGCGGCTCAAGAATCTCCGCCAGGTAGCGATGACGCACGATGCGTGCCGGCTGTCCTCCGCTGAGCGCCAGGTTGCCGCCGACTTCAATCTCATTCAACTGCGGCACACTGGTCACCACACAGTTGCCCCAGACCTGCTTCAACTGCTCTGCCTCTTCGACGGGCACATGGAGACCGACCGCGAGGTCGTTTGTGAAGTGGTCGCCACCGATCGGCAGTACAGCCGTATGAGCGACTGCTCCCTCGAAGAAGACGACCATCTCGGTGGTGCTGGCTCCAATATCCGCGATGCAGACGCCGAGCTCACGTTCATCCGCGCTGAGAACCGCTTCAGCCGCGGCAATGCCCTCATAGACCGTGTCCAGAACCTCAAGGCCTGCCTTGTTCGCGCAGGTCACAACGGACTGCGCTACGCCCCCTGAGCAGGTAGAGAGATGGAGGTTCACTTCAAGCTTCGTTCCCACCATCCCAACAGGATCATGGATACCCGACTGATCGTCGAGGATGAACTCCTGCGGCAACAGGTGCAGAATCTCGCGGTCCGCCGGCAAAGCCACGGAACGCGCGCGGTCCACGGCAGCCTTAACCTCTTCGCGTGTGATCTCTCGCATACGGCTGCCCATGCTGATACCGCCACGGCTGTTAACGCCGCGGACATGCATACCGCCAACGCCGACAATAGCCGTCTCAATCCCAGCCTTAGCTGTACGTTCGGCGGCAAGCGCAGCGCGATTGATCGCATCTGCTGCCGGACCGAGATCGGCAATCAGGCCCTTGCGCATGCCCTTCGACATCTCAATGCCGTGGCCGCGATAGCGCAGCACGCCTTCCTGAACCTCACCGACCAGCACGCAGCTCTTGGAGTTGCCGGCGTCCAGAACCGTAATCAGAGTCTCTTCGCGAGGCTTCACCGAGCCACCCCCGCGGAAGGCACTGTGGAATGTGCCGGCTGATTCAGCAGATCCTTCGACGGACGAGCCACCTGGCCAGGCTTCGCAATCGGCATCTTCCACTTCACTGCCGGCTTTACGGGCTGCTTTGGCGCTGGCCCCGCGAGACGGCTGGCCACATCATCCGGAATACCGGAGCTGGTGTCCCGCACCGGAGCTGCACTTGCGACCGTCTGTTTCGGCTTTACGGCGGCGACAGGCCGGGGCGCAGCAGCCTTGGCTGTGGACGCCTTCGCTGTTACAAGGGGCTTGCTAGGCGGCTGCGGTGCAGGTGTGACCGCCGCAACCGGCTTTACCGGAGTAATTGGCTTCGCTGTGGCATCTTTGCCCGGAGTAACATCCGCGACAGCGGGAACCGGAGGGGCGCCTCCTGTATCCTTCGCCATCTCCAGCACGACCTGCGTCTCATAGCGCATATCGGCCGAGGCGAGCTTCGGATACTGCTGCTTCCACTCCGGCAGATGCTGCTGATACTTCTGATAGCGCTCCAGGAACTTATCATCGCCAAAGTGCACCAGCACTTCCATCCCATGATCGGGGATGAGCGCCTTCACATCTTCGGGATTATTGACATCCACTTCGCTGACCTGGTCGCTGATCTTCGCGCCTCCGCCATCAAGGTCTGCAATGAAGCGCTGGTAAAGCTTCATGCGTGCGGAGCGGGTTCCGGCGGGCTCGTTCGCCACAATCCCGGTGACCACAGGGAAGGAATAGCGTGGATCGCCCGCCGCATCGGCCGGCAGATCCAGAATGACGCCGTTGGCGTCAACCAGGCGGATACCGTCGGACTGACGGAGGTACGCGACGGGGGTACGTTCCACCACGGCGACGCGGAGTCGATTCGGCAGCAGACGCATCACGGTGGCATGCTCCACCCAGGGCAAACCCTCCAGTTGCTCGCGGCGATCTGTGAGCGGTACACGGAAGATATTGCGCTCTACATCTTCTCCAAAGATGCTGAGCATCTGCGGCCGCGAGACATGCGTATTGCCGGCAATCTCGATCGATGCCGAGCTGGCGATACGAAAGCGGTCGTCCCGTAGAAGATAGTTCCTGGCTACGATGACTGCGCCAGTCATGCCGCCTAGTGCAAGCACCAAGCCGGATGCGGCCGCGATGCGGCCCCACTTCGTCTGGGGCAGAAGCCCTTTCCGCACGCGGACTCGCTGACTCGCGCGAAAAAACTCCGCGTCGTCATCGGGAAAATCATCCTCAGAGCGGCGACGCCTGCGGCGGTCGACCTCCTGCTTCGGGTACGAATCGGCTACAGAGTCAGCGGCG
>NZ_JBFRCY010000503.1:0-6958 GCF_052113305.1 Terriglobus sp. YAF25 | reverse complement strand
TCCGTACGGAGCGTACGGACCTGCGGGGTGCTTCTACGTTTCTGCTGCGTGATGACGGCAGCGTCGCTACAGATTGAGCTTCTTGAAGACCGATTCCGGAATGTGCCGGATCACGAACATGATGATCTTCCAGATGCCAGGTACGTACAGAACATCTTTCTTCGCGTGGATCGCGTCGACGATGCTCTGCGCCACCTTATCCGGATCGGCGAACTTCTCGCTGCCCTTCATGCCCATGGTCATAGCGGTCTTCACCGGACCGGGCTTGATGGTCAGCACGGTGACACCCAGGCGGTCCACGCGGTTGCGCAGGCCATCCAGGAAGGCAGTCAGGCCGGCCTTTGAAGAGCCATAGACATAGTTGGATTTACGTCCGCGCTCGCCGGCCACGGAAGAGATCACTGCCAGCACGCCACGGCCCTGCTTGACGAAGTAGTTCGACAGCCAGGTGCACAGCGAGACCGGCGACAGGAAGTTGGTGTACAGCACCTGTGCGGCTGCGTTGAAGTCTTCTTCCGACTGTTGCTGCTCGCCCATGATGCCGTGGGCGAGATAGGCAACGTCCAGACCGCCCAGTGCGTTGATGGAGTCGGCTAATAGCTGCGGATGCCGTGCAGTGTCATCCAGATCGGCGACTGCGGTCTCCACAAGCCTGGCTCCGCGCGCGCGCAGATCGGCGGCAACGGCAGCCAGCTTATCGGCGCTGCGGCCTACCAGCACCAGGCTGGCGCCCTGTTTCGCCCATACGCGGCACGTAGCTTCGGCAATGCCGGAGGTTGCCCCCAGTACAAGAACTCGTTCGCTCATTGGTGTTGTTCTATTCCTCTCGTGTCACGCGCTCCCAGAAGCTGGAGGAGAGCAGCGGGTCTTTGTAGCGCAGGAACTGCTGCCACTCTGGATAACTCTTCTGGTATTGCCCAGCGGTCATGCGTGCATCTTTGGCCGGGTACAGCTTGCCGCCGAACTCCAGCGTCATCTGTGCCAGGCGATCGAACAGCGGGAAGCTCCTGCCGGGTTTGATGGGGAAGTCCAGCGCCAGCGTAATACCGGGCTGCGGAAAGCTGAGCAGACCCGGCGACGGAACATCGCCGAAGGCCTTCAGTACAGCCAGGAAGGAGGCGAGACCACTCTTCGCAACTTCGTTCAGGATGGCAATGGTGCCCTCGCGCGCATGCTCCCATGGAATGGCGTACTGGAACTGCAGCAGGCCACTGGTGCCATACATGCGGTTCCACTTCAGCACCTTATCCAGCGGGTAGAAGAAGGGCTCATAGTCCTGCAGCGCGGTGACGCGCTTCTTCATCTGCTTATGGAAGAAGACTGTGTTGAAGGCGGCAACCGAAGCCGAGTTCAACATAAAGCTCGGAGCTTCGATGGGGAAGATCAGCTTCGGCTCGGGCGAAGGCTTCAGCTCTCCCGGATTGCGGGTGTGGTCGCCCTGCATAAAGACGCCACGGGCAAAGTTCTTTCCGGTCGAGGAGCAATCGATCCAGCTGACTGTGTATTCCACGTGCTTGCTGGCTTCAGTCAGCGCGAGAAACTCGTCCACTCCGTGGAACTGGATTCCCTCGTAGTCGATCTTGCGGCTGACGATGGGCTTCATCTTCAGCTTCGCCCAGGTGATGACACCGGTGAGGCCCAGACCGCCGATCGTGGCGGCATACCAGTCAGGGTTCTCCGATGCGGAGCAGCGCAGATGGGTTCCGTCCGAACGCACCAACTCAAACTCCGGCACATGGCAGCCGAAGGTGCCGGCCACGTGATGGTTCTTGCCGTGAATGTCGTTGGCGATCGCTCCGCCCAGGGTCACATACTTTGTGCCGGGGGTGACGGGCAGGAAGTAGCCGCGCGGAACGCAGAAGTCCAGAATCTGCGCCAGCGTCATGCCGGCCTCCGCGGTCAGCACGCCGGTCTCCGGATCCCAGCCCAGGATGCGGTTCATCCCGGTAGTGACCATCAGATTGCCGTCTTTCAGCAGGCAGACGTCACCGTAGCTGCGGCCCATGCCCACGGCAAGTGCGCCGTTATGCATGCCGCCATGACGGGAAACGATGGCGGGAAAGTCACTCTGCCACTGCAGGGGAACTACATTTGCGTTGTACTTCGGATAGCGGCCCCACGGTTCAAAGGGAGGCTTTCCGGTCATCTGGTCGTCGCTCTGGTCAGGTACGCTCAAGGTTCTTTGAGGGGATCCGGCGGCAGTGGCCATGAAGACAGCATAGCTGATGGAGTTTACGGAATCGCAAAAACCCTCCGGTTCGGTCGAGTTCAGTATGTTCGTCCTGCCGGGGTGCCCCGCCCTCACAACGTTAGGGTGGGCAGGAAGTCACGGACGCACACGGTTCGCGCGGTAGCGCGCATACCCACGTCCCCAAGGGACACCACCCCCAACGAACAAGTTCGTTGGGGACCCCGGACATGGGGCACCCAGGCTATGGGCACCGTAAACTCAACGGGCGCGACCGAAGTCGCGCCCGTTTGTTTGAAACTTTGCAGCAGTTACTTACGCAGCCTGCTTGGCGGCGGCGTTGGCATCCTTGGCCTGCTGGGCCAGGGCGGTGAAGCCTGCGGCGTCGTTCACGGCGATGTCGGCTAGAACCTTGCGGTCCAGCTCAATGCCAGCCTTCTTCAGGCCACTGATGAACTGCGAGTAGCTCAGGCCATTCAGCTTGGCGGCGGCGCCGATACGGACGATCCACAGAGAGCGGAACTGACGCTTCTTCTGCTTACGGCCGGTGTAGGCAAACTTCAGACCGCGCTCAACAGCTTCCTGCGCTGCCTGATAGAGCTTCGATTTTGTGAGGAAGTAACCACTTGCGCGCTTAAGAATCTTTTTGCGCCGGTCACTGCGTTTTGTGCCACGTTTTACGCGAGGCATCGTATTTCTCCTTTTGCGTACTTCGTTTTGGCGGCTGGAGGTGAGAGTACCTCTTCACGCGCTTGCTGCTTCAGGTCTGGTGTCGGTGTTGCACCCTTGTGCTCACCGAGGGGCCGGTACGCTTTTCTTGGCCCGTTGCTGTCTCCAGCGGCTCAACCTGAAATGGTTCAGATTCTGCCTACGCTCACGCGTAGGGAATCATGCGGCTGACCTTTGCGTGGTCGCCGTCGGAGACATAAGACGACTTGCCGAGCTTGCGCTTCGTCTTTTTCTCCTTCGAGGTGAGGATGTGGCGCATCTTCGACTGACCGCGCGACATACCCGTGCTTCAGATATACCGGATACCCGGTCAGCGTCGCACCCATCTCTAATTCCCGGAACCCTTCGGCCGCGGCGGCCTCCTCGGCCGTACGCAATACCAGGCTGCCTAAACCTTTACGGGCATGGTCCGGATGCACAAAGATCGCCCGGATCTTGGCCGCATCCTTTGCCGGATCGAGCAGCTCCGGTTCTTTGGTTTCGACCTGCGCATCGCCTCCGTAGAGGGTCTTGCGGCGGCTCCAGCCTCCGCAGGCGGCAAAGGCGCCGTCCGGCGCCTCTACGACGAAGTAGGTGCCGTCGGCGACCAGGCGGGTATCGACGGTGAAGATGGTGCGGACGGCGGCATTAATCTCCGCCGGACCGTAGTCTCCGGCCTGTAGTGAGCGGACCGAGATCTCCAGCAACTGTTGCAAGTAAGGGACATCCTCGGCCCGTGCCGTCCGCAGTGTGTATTCCATGAAAAAAGTGTGCCATTTTCCGCGAAAAACGCCATGTTTTGGCGCCCGGGCGCACCAGCAGAAGACCCCCTAAACGTGCTAAAATAAGCATGTCATCGAAGTTTCGAACGGCCACTCTAAGGCGCTCAAATTCAGTAATTTACGGAGCCTGATGTCCACTCAGAATGTTCTCCCCGAAGCACTGCCGGCTACCCAGCCGAGCGGCTCATATACCAGCGAAAATATCAAGGTGTTGGAAGGCCTTGAGGCCGTCCGTTTGCGTCCTGCCATGTACATCGGTTCCACCTCCGAGCAGGGGCTGCACCATCTGGTTTATGAGGTCGTCGACAACTCGGTCGACGAGGCCCTGGCCGGCTATGCAACGAAGATCGATGTCGTGATCCACGTCGACAACTCCATCACCGTCATCGACGACGGCCGTGGTATCCCCGTGGACGAGAAGACACTGCCCAACGGCGATCGTATGCCCGCCGTACAGGTGGTGCTTACCAAGCTGCACGCCGGCGGTAAGTTCGACGCCAGCACCTACAAGGTCTCCGGCGGTCTGCACGGYGTRGGCGTAAGCTGCGTCAACGCTCTCTCGGAAGAGTTCGATGTCGAGATCTGGCTTAATGGCCAGACCTACGAGCAGACCTACTCCAAGGGCGACCCCACCAGCACTGTTCGTCAGACGGGCGTGACCAAACGGCGCGGCACCAAGGTGCACTTCCTGCCCGACAGAACCATCTTCACGGTCACCGAGTACAACTACGACACGCTGGCCAACCGTCTGCGTCAGCTCGCCTTTCTGAACAAGGGCATCGAGATCACGCTGACCGACGAGCGCACCAGCGACGCCAAGACCGGCGACGCCAAGACGGCGACCTTCGCGCTGACGCGTACCATCAACGCCGCCGGTCAGTCTCTCGGTCTCTTCAAGGACCTGAAGGAATCACTCTCGGGTGACGACGTCCGCGAAGGCCTGGTCGCCGTGATCTCGGTCAAGATTCCGCAGCCGCAGTTCGAAGGTCAGACCAAGGGCAAGCTGAACTCCGATATCTCGGGCCAGGTGCAGAGCTTCGTCAATGAGCGCCTGGGCGCCTTCTTCGAGCAGAATCCGCAGGTGGCCAAGCGCATCATCAACAAGGCTATCGAAGCAGCACGCGCCCGTGAGGCAGCCCGTAAGGCTCGTGATCTCACCCGCCGTAAGGGAGCGTTGGACGGCGGCGGTCTGCCGGGTAAGCTGGCCGACTGCAGTGAGAAGCAGCCTGACCGTTGCGAGCTCTACCTCGTCGAGGGTGAGAGCGCAGGTGGAACCGCCAAACAGGGCCGCGATCGTAAGTTCCAGGCCATTCTTCCGCTGAAGGGTAAGATCCTCAACGTCGAGAAGGCCCGCTACGACAAGATGCTGGGCCACGAAGAAATCCGTGCCATGATCACGGCGCTGGGCGCCGGTATCGGCAAGGACGACTTCGACGCAGCTAAGCTGCGCTACGGCAAGATCATCCTGATGACCGATGCCGACGTCGACGGATCGCACATCCGTACGCTGCTGCTGACCTTCTTCTTCCGTCACATGACGGAGCTGATCCAGCGCAGCCACGTCTACATCGCGCAGCCGCCGCTCTACAAGATCAAGAAGGGCAAGTTCGAGCAGTACATCAAAGACGACCGCGAGTTCGTGAAGGTGATGGTCAAGCGCGCCTCTGACGGCATGGTGATTCGCTACGGCGAGAATGCTGCCGCGCTGGAAGGCCGTGCCCTGACTGACTTCATGGGCAAGCTGAACGACTATATCGGCTTCTTCGACAAGGCCAACAAACGCTTGCGCAGCGAAGCGGTGACGGCGGCCTTCGCCAACCTCTTCGCACACGAAGGCAAGGATCCGTCGAGGCGCGCCGACTTCGAGACGCAGGACAAGATCAAGGAGCTTCGTGCGACTCTGATCGAGATTGGCAAGGAAGCCAAGTTCAAGGGTGTCTCCGATCCTATCCTCGACGAAGAGCATCAGACCTGGTCGGTAAGCTTTACGGACTCGAATGGCGCCGAGCGCAAGCTCGACTGGACACTTGCCTCCACGCCTGAGATCCGTCAGCTCTTCGGTAAGCACGCGCAGATCAAGGAACAGCTCCAGCCGCCGTTCATGATCGAGTACGTGCAGAAGGGCGCCAAGGCCGATGCGGACGACATCGTTGAAGAGCAACAGACCGAAGGTGTTGCCGAGGCCGCTTCCGCGCCTGGCACCGCCGTGCAGAACAAGGGCGCCAAGCGTGCCTCCAAGCTGCCGCAGGATCCGGTCGAGAAGAAGTCCGCGCGTGACCTCTTCGAGTTCGTCATCGAGCAGGGCCGTAAAGAGTACGACGTACAGCGTTACAAGGGCCTTGGCGAGATGACCGCCGAACAGCTCTGGGAGACCACCATGGATCCCGATCGCCGTACGCTGCTCGAAGTGAAGCTCGAAGACATCGCCGCCACAGAAGAGATCTTCACCACGCTGATGGGCGAAGACGTCGAAAGCCGCCGCCGGTTCATCGAAGAGAACGCACTCGATGTAAAGAACCTCGACATCTAATCCAGAGTTCAACCCAACAGAAGAGGAGGCCTCGGCCTCCTCTTCTGTTTTCTTCAACCATTCCCGAGTGTGGCATCTGAAGTTCCTAGAGCCTATCGACAAGCACCCATACACTGGGTGCCCCATCCATCGCAATGCGATGGGTGGGATATTCGCACGGTTGGGCGAATCCGGGTGGGAGCATCGGGGTCTCCCATATCAGACCGACAGAATTTATCGAAACCCTAAAGAGCTGTTGTCCTGAACCGTAGCTGAAGGACCCGCTTTTTAGCAGATCGTTCGACAACCTACAATAAAAACAATGCCTGCCTATCTCATCACGCACGGCCACTATCTCTGGCTGATCCTTGCATCCTTTATCGCAGGCGTGATGAACGCGCTGGCGGGCGGAGGCTCGTTCGTCTCCTTCCCGGCGATGCTGGCAGTCGGCGTGCCTCCCATCCAGGCGAATGCAACCAACACGGTGGCTATCTGGCCGGGGCAGCTCACCTCGCTTGCCGCTCTGCGTGAAGATCTGCGGCGCGATGCGGTCTGGGTCGTGATCGTCGCCTCGGTGATCGGCGGCATCGGCGGAGCGATCATTCTGCTGCACACACAGCAGCAGACCTTTCTGCACGTGCTGCCGTGGATGCTGTTGGCGGCATCGTTGCTCTTCGGCGTCAGCGGACGCATCTCCCGCTGGCTGCGCAGCCGCAGTGAGCATCACCACCTCGATCACCGGGTTCCGGCGCTCTACGTGCTGCTCTGTCT
>NZ_JBFRCY010000502.1:0-6433 GCF_052113305.1 Terriglobus sp. YAF25 | reverse complement strand
CCTCCAAGGTCGTCGTTGGGTTTCGGCTGAAGGACTGATGCCGGCAGTGCTGTTTAGAGCACTTGCGTCTACCGAAACCCCGGAAGTCTAGCATCTCAAGACACAGTTGGACATGGCCGGGCAGACAGCGCAGCCCCGGAGAACGGTTCCCTAGATGCTAGGTAGCAGGTGGCCCATCTTCTCGCGCTTTACCTGGAGATATCTCTCGAAGGTCGCCTCGGGTTCCACTTCGGCCGAGATGCGTTCAACGACCTTGATTCCGCCAGCTTCCAGCGCAGCCACTTTCTCCGGATTGTTGGTAATCAGCTTCACGGAGGTGATGCCAAGCAGCTTCAAGGCCTCGGCCGGCAACTCAAAGTCACGGCAGTCTGCCTTGAAGCCCAGCTCTTCGTTTGCCTCAACGGTGTCCCGTCCGTGGTCCTGCAGCTCATAGGCGCGCAGCTTCGCCATCAGGCCGATGCCGCGGCCTTCCTGCTGCTCGTAGATCAGGATGCCGGCTCCGGCCTCGATGATCATGCTCATGGCCAACTCCAGTTGGAGACGGCAATCGCAACGAAGGGAATGAAATACATCTCCCGTCAGGCACTGCGAGTGCACCCGCACGAGGGGAGGGGCAGAGAAGACATCGCCATGGACCAGCGCAACCACACCCTCAATCCGTTTCGCAGGCGCGGGCAAAGCTTCGTTGCACGGCTCTGGATTGGCGACTACGCCCTCAAAACCGTGAATCCGAAACTGGCCCCAACGGGTGGGCAGATCGGCTTCAGCTACTTTACTAACTCGTTCAAAGGGCATTGTGTTGATTATAGTTCCGTTAACTTAGATGAATATGGTGCGGCTTTGGCTTCGGAGGAGTTGTCACCATCTGGTAAAAGACAGCTAGAGTAAGAATGGCCCTATGCATCCCACCGACCCCAAGCTGATCCTCATCACGCTCCTGGTAAAGCTGGGTGTGGCGGCGGCGGTCTCCAGTTCACTCTCACGGTCAAGCGTCTTCAAGGATCTGTTGCTGTCGCACCATCGCACGCGGCGGCAAACCTTGATTCTTCTGGCGCTTATCTGCACACCATTGATGCTGGGTGTCTGGCTGCGGAGTATCGTCCCAAATTTTCTAGCTGCCGATATCAGTTTCGAAACGGTGATTCTGCTGGGGCTCGTCCTGGGGGCGGGGCCTGCAACGCTGGGCGGTATCTTCCTGGCTCTCCCGGCCCTGCTCCACCATGAGTACCTGGCGTTGCCGGTGAACATGCTGGTCGGGAGCTTTGYCGGGGGATTTCGCTCATTTACCAGCCTGGAAGACGTCTGGTCGTTCACGCCCCTTATCGACCTCAGCCTCTACCGTTGGGTCCGTCGAAACCTCAGCAGGCCCCATCTGGACCGGCAACTGCTGTTGCTGCTCCTGATTGCGGTTCTTGAACTTGGCGCAAGTGGTTTAGCTACAATATTTCCCAGGCGATTCTTCTCGCTACACTCGAACAGATGGCTTGTAGAACTAGCTCTTTGCGCCTGTTCGCCCGTAGTCGTGGGAATTCCGCTGAAGATCTGGAATGCGGTCCGCATCGAGCGAAAGCTGGAAGAGCAGACCCGCCTGCTGCTGGAAGCCCGCCTGGACGCGCTGCAGCGGCAGATCAATCCGCACTTTCTTTTCAATACTTTGAACTCCATCGCCTCGCTAGTCCGGTTCAAGCCTGAGCTGGCGCGGGAGATGGTGGTCAAGCTGGCAAATATCCTGCGGGTCCTCCTGAAGGACCGAGAAGCGTTCGTCCCATTCTCAGAGGAGCTGGCGTTTACCGACAACTACCTTCGAATCGAGGTCGTCCGGTTTGGCGAGAAGCTGCGTTTCGTAAAGGAGATCAGCCCGGAGACGGAGCATCTCGTCGTACCCAGCATGATCCTGCAGCCGCTGATTGAGAACAGCATCAAGCATGGTCTGGAGCCTCGGATTACCGGAGGTACGGTCACGCTTCGCAGCAAGCTGGATGGCGAGCAGCTCCTGATTGAGGTGGAAGATGACGGCATCGGGATGGCTCCGGAGAACAACGCGCCGTCACCGGTGAGCGGCCTGGTTCGCCCGGGAACAGGCATCGGAATGCGCAATGTCCGCGAACGTCTGGAGGTGCTGTACGGCGATTCGGCCTCCATGGAGACCAACAGCCGTCCCGGCAGGGGGACCAGAGTGACTCTCAAAATGCCGGCTATGCACGCCCACGAGGCGGCGGCATTATCAGAGACGTAGCCATATTCGGCCTATACTCTTTACGTCCGATAACACATATTCTGTAGAGTGGATTCTCGCAGCTGCTTCCCAGCCTGCGTTCTTTCGAGATCATCTTTGTTTTCTGCTGTTTGCAAGCGCTGCACTCTTGCTGTGCTAGCATGCGAAAAACACGGTTCTTCTTCGAGCCTTCCTCTCCAGCATCAGCCTAAAGGACCTTACAGCACTCATTTTCTATGAATTTGCGCCGAATCTTTAAGACGCTCTTCACGAACTTTCTAGGTCAAGGCGTCACGATCATCTCGCAGCTCATCGTGCCGCCACTGTTTCTCCGGTCCTATTCCAACGGCATCATGGTCTACGGCGAATGGATTGCGCTCAGCGCCGCCGTCAGTTACCTGGGCACCCTCAACTACGGGATCCAGAACTACTCCAACAACCAGATGTCGATCCTGTACAACAGCGGCGACATTGAGGGCGCCAAGAATGTTCAGGGTGCGGCTCTGCGGCTGCTGGTTGGGTTCTTTACGCTTTTTGCCATCGCCGGCCTGATCGTCTTTGTTCTGCCGATCGCGTCGTACCTGAACCTGAAGGTCGAAACTCCGTTCCAGAATGCGCTGGCACTATACCTGCTGATCCTGCAGATCGCCCTGAACATGCTGTTCAGCCTGATGACCAACAGCTACATGGTCGTGGGCCAACTGCACCGCGGAAACTACTGGGCCAGTGCGCAGCGACTGTTCTCCATCGTATGCATTGCATTGACCGTGAAGATGCACGGTTCGTTCCCAGCCGTCGCCGGGGCGCAGTTGGGGGCTTTCTTCACCTTCCTAATCCTGGTGATGATCGACATGCGGCGGAATGCGCCGATCCTTCTGCCGTCACTGCGATACGGCAGCATGGAGCATGTCCGGGCGATCATCAAACCCAGYGGCCACTTTCTGCTGATTGCCCTGGCCGGCTTCCTTAGAATCAAGGAACACAAGACCCAGTTCCAGTCCTCCTCGAACAAGCACGAGCGCTTCGCCGTCTTCAGTGTGGTCGGCTATCTCGTGATGTTGGGAGTATCCCTTCCGATCATGAAGATGTACAGCCTTACGGGCTTCATCCTCTGCTGGCTGGTCTGGGAGATCATCCAGACCTATGCCGTCGTTCGCTTCAATGAAGACATCTTCCCCGCCGAATATAAGGTCAGCCTGCAGCCAATTACCCGGCTGGCCATCTTTATGAGCGTCGCGTTCGCCCTGTCGTTCTACCCCTCCAAGCTCGAGGTCAACTGGTCACTGTGGGCGGTTGTAGGCTTCTCCTGCGCCGCAGCTCTGCTGTTCGCCGCTGCCGCATACGCCTACTTCGGGATCGGTGAACTGAAAGACATCCTGCAGCAACGGTTCAGAAGCCGGTTTCTCAAGACTCGCTCCGCCTGAAAGAAAACAACCATGTTGACGCGACTATTTCTTGGAAGCAGCCGTCTGTGTGCCCGGATGGGATGGTGGACCATGACGGTGGCGAGCCTGGTTTACGCCGGTCCCCTTCCGTCGCTTGCTGCCTTCGACCGCGGCAGGCTCTCCTATGCTCTTCTGCTCTCCAGGAGGAGCGGCACATCCCAGACGCTCTTTGAACGGCTACTGAAGCGTGACTTTGGCAAAGACGCAGCGATCGATCTCGAGATCGCCGAAATGGCCATGCGGCTGGGCAACCCCTCTTTAGGGCGGGACCTGTTGCAAAAGGTCGCCCAACGCGACCAGGGGCACGCTGCCGTAGTCGCTGAGACAATGCATCGGTACCTTACCCAGATTCTTGATGGGCCGGTTTCCGATACCCTTCATCGGCAGATCGAGGCGCTCGCGCTTGGATCCGGTAGCCGCGTAACGATTATTACGCTCAGCGGTCACTATCTGGAGATGTTCGAGCTCTGGAAGGAACAGGCGTTGAAGTACGTCGACCAGCGTTTTCTGGTGATTGCTCTCGACAGCAAAGCTGTCGATGTAGCTTCACGGTTGGAATGTTGCCGCGTTCTGGACATCTCCTCCTACTTCCTCTTCGACGCCAACGGCAAGATCAATCCTCACAGCCGGCATCTGCTCTGGGTGCTGCGCTCCTTGATCCTGAAGACGCTGCTCGAGCGCGGGCATGCCGTCTACTCGATGGATATTGATGCGGTCGCGGTTGCTGATCTGGACACAATGCTTGCCACCCTGCCACAGGCCGACATCGTTGCCCAGGAAGACTTTTCCATTCCCATGGATGTGGCCCGCAAACAGGGGTTCATCCTTTGCTGTGGCTTCATGGTCTTCCACCCCACAACAGCCACCCTGGGGTTTATGAAGCGCTTCGCCGATCAGGTGATTCTAGAACTGGATGWCCAACTCGCCCTCAACCATCAGATTGCAGAGGCGGGCATCAGGGACATGGAAACACAGCCGACCTATCGCCGCTTCTCGGTGGATGGGACGGTGATCGTCTGTCCGGACAAACAACGAGTCTCCCGGGATGTCTCTTATGGAACCGTCGTGCGCCACTTCCAGCAGCGGAATGAGAGTATTGCTGAGCTCCGGGAGAAGCTGGAAATTGGTTAGTTTAGGAGGCGCCGCCGCCCACGAAGTGGACGATTTCGACCTTGTCATTGGTCCTCAGAAAGGTCTCTTCCCACCTGCGGCGCGAGACGATCTCTTCATTGAGCTCCACGGCGACGCGATCACCTTTGAGGCCTGAGGCGCTGACTAAATCCCCCACGGACGCGCCCTCGTTCAGATCCGGAAACTCTTTGCTCTTTCCATTGAGCGTAATCAGCAACGGCATACCTCTAGTTCTACCCTAAATTGCGGCTAGAGCATTTTTCCTGTAGGTGTAGTGCAGGGATTCCACATCTATGGGCGTTTTCCCCAATGAAAACGCCGCTGTACGCTCCTTCCGGGATACCCAGCAACAGGAAAAATGCTCTACGGCTTCTGTGTAAGCGGCCACAAGAGGTTCAGCGGCCCCTTCCCGTGTCCGATCGTCGTCGCCCGCAGCATCCCCTGCCGGACGTATTCCTTAGCCGCTCCGGCAGCTTCCACTGGCAGCTGCCCTTCCACCAGGCGACACAAGAAGGCGCTCGAGAAGGCGCAGCCAGTGCCATGAGTTGCGTGGGTCGGGATATGCTCACCGGCAAGCCAAAGCCCTGCCGTGTCGCCGGGCAGCAGGACGTAGTCGTCCGGAGTCTCCAGGTGGCCACCGGTCGCAATGACACCGACTCCGTACTGTTGGCCCAATGCAAGGGCGGCACTCTCGATCTCCCGGGGCGTAGCGACCGGCATACCGGTCAGAACCGACAGTTCATCGACATTCGGCGTTACCCAGTCGACCTGTTGCAGAAGGCCTCGGAACACGGCCATGGCCTCCGGGCTCAGCAAAGCTTTGCCCGAGCTGGATCGAAGGACCGTATCCAGAACTACCGGACAGGTAAGCCGCTGAAGATACTCTGCGACGACCTCCACCACCGCTTTTGAGCCCAACATACCGAGCTTGACGCCGGCGGGCGGCAGATCCCCATCAAGAACGTGCAGCGTCTCTGCCAGAACCGCCGGTTCTACGGGGTGAACGGATGCGACTCCGGTCGTGGACTGGACGGTCAACGCGGTGATGGCGCTTGTTCCAAAGAAGCCATGGGCGGCAAAGACGGCAAGGTCTGCTGTGATGCCTGCTCCGGATGAGGGGTCGTAACCGGCGATCGTAAGAAGGTTTTTGGAGGATTTCAGGGTTGTTTCTCCAACCTAAAAAGGCAAAAAAATCTGTGGAAAGGTCCTCCCTGGCCAACTGAAGTTGGTACGGAAAGCATCCCTCTTTCAGTATGCAATGTAGCACTGGGCCCCAGAATGACCGCAAAAGCTCCTGCGACCTCCGTTCTTCTATACCACGGTGAGGCCTGGGGGGCAAGTCGATAAATGAAGGTAAGTCTCTGGGTTTGTTTGACTTAGCGTTTCAGGAAACTAGAAAATAACAGTGGAGTAAGAACGTATGCAAGAACAATTTTCTTCCCGGCTGCTGAACCGTATTCCACGTTTGCTGACAGGAGTTGTGGCCTTCGGTTTAGGTGTTTCAGCAACAGCTACATCGGCCGCTCCGACCGACGTTTCAACGGATCTCCCTCGCGATCTCAACAAGGCGCCGAACGATGGCAAGACTCGTAAGGCGACGTCCAAAAAGCCCTGGTATCAGATCGGCAAAGCATCCTGGTAC
>NZ_JBFRCY010000501.1:0-3509 GCF_052113305.1 Terriglobus sp. YAF25 | reverse complement strand
CTTCAAGGCAGTAGGCGAGGCGTGCTGCAGCGGAACATCCAGGTACTTGGAGATGTTGTCGTGCTTCGCGATGGTCTCGAGAAGAAGAGGTGTGACTTTGTTGGGATAGGCGTAGAGGAATCGCAGCCACTTGATGCCGCCGATGCCGGGAACGTTGATCTGTGCCAGGGCATCGAGTAGTTGTGCCAGACCGTCCTTCAGGCCGAGGTCTTCGCCGTAGCAGGTGGTGTCCTGGCCGATCAGCGTAATCTCGCGGACACCCTGCTTCACCAGCGACTCGGCTTCGGTAATGATCGACGACATCCGGCGTGAGCGGAATTTGCCGCGGAGCTGCGGAATGATGCAGAAGGTGCAGGGGTGATCGCAGCCCTCGGCGATCTTGATATATGCCGAGGCCTTCGGTGTGGTGAGAATGCGCGGTGTCTCGTCAGAGTAGAGATACTCAGGCAGGGAAGGCGATGCGCCATCCCATGCATCGCGGCTGAAACGGCCCTGCTCTTCACGCAGATCGCCTTCAGGACGGGAGTGCTTCTTCACCGCCGATGGAGCGCGGTCGATCAACTCAGACTCGAGTGACGGCATTGCATTGATGATGTTGAAGGGTGAAGGCTCTTGTTTGACTGGAGCCATGCCTGCGGCTGCGAGTACGGCTTCCAACTCACCCGTGCCGATGACGGCATCGACTTCGGGGATGTTCTTGCGGATCTCATCGCGATAGCGCTCGACCAGGCAGCCGGCGACGATGAGCTTCTGCGCGCGGCCCGCGGTCTTGTGTTGAGCCATCTCCAGGATGGCGTTGACGGACTCCTGCTTGGCAGAGTCGATGAAGCTGCATGTGTTTACGACGATGATGTCGGCTTGTTCTGCATGAGGTGTCAGCTCGGCGCCTGCGTGGTGCAGCAGGCCCATCATGACTTCAGAGTCGACCAGGTTCTTCGGGCAGCCGAGGGAGACAAATCCGATACGTGTTTTTTGCGTCGCGGTGTCGCGGTCGAGCACAGCTTCAGACGCGAAATCGCCAGATTTTACAGGGGTAGGCACCTTAATATTCTACCCTGATTTCCACCGCTTTCCGGAACGCCTCGGTGTGTCATCAGCAGGCTTCTCGAAACACTGCTAAACTAAACAAGTGCCGGGACCTACGCGACGTAATCCCGCGAACCCCGCCAGGTCCGGAAGGAAGCAACGGTAACGGGCCAGTACGTGCGCAGTAGGCTCCCCGGTACTCTTCAAAGCACTCTTCAGTTGTCTCCCCCACTCTACAATCCATCGCTGGTTCGATATCCTTCCTACTGGAAGTGTGAGGTGACCGTTTGTCTCTTGAGTTGAAGCCACACGTCAGCGTGCGGGCGAAGATCAGTTCTCTTGGAACCTATGTCCCCCCTCGGCTGTTGACCAATGCCGATCTGGAGAAGATGGTCGAAACCAACGACCAGTGGATCGTGGAGCGCACGGGCATTCGTGAGCGTCACATTGTGGACAAGGGCATAGCAACCAGCGATCTGGCGGCAGAGGCGGCGAAGAGGTGCCTGGAGGCGCGTGGAGTCTCTCCTCAGGAGGTCGACGCCATCATCGTCGCCACCGTGACTCCCGACATGATGTTCCCCTCCACGGCCTGCCTGGTGCAAAACAAGCTGGGTGCTCGCGGTGCATGGGGCTTCGACTTGTCTGCAGCCTGCTCCGGCTTCCCGTATGCCTTGCAGGTGGGCGCCAAGCTGGTGGAGAGCGGCGCTCACAAGAAGGTACTGGTCATCGGCGCCGATACGATGTCATCCATCCTCGACTACACCGACCGTACGACCTGCATCCTCTTCGGTGATGGCGCGGGTGCTGTACTGATTGAGCCTTGTGAGGGCGATGAGGTTGGCCTGATCGACTTCTGGCATGAGATTGACGGTGCCGGCGGAGTTTCGCTCAACATGCCCGGCGGCGGCAGCCTTCACCCCTCCAGTCACGAGACCATCGACCAGAAGATGCACTATGTGCATCAGGATGGCCAGGCGGTTTATAAGTTTGCGGTACGCAAAATGGCAGAGGCGGCCGAGGCTGTGCTCACGCGTAATAACGTGAAGGGCGAAGAGCTTGGCTGCTTTATTCCGCACCAGGCGAACAAGCGCATCATCCTGTCGACCGCGGATCGTCTCGGTATGCCCGAAGATCGGGTCATCATCAACATCGACCGTTACGGCAACACGACTGCCGGCACGATTCCCCTTGCCATGGGAACGGCCGTGGAAGAAAAACGGCTGAAGAAGGGCGACCTGGTACTGCTGGCTTCCGTTGGAGCAGGATTTACCGTTGCTTCCACGCTTCTGCGCTGGGAGATCTAGCACGGAGACAAATGACGCCGGCGCTTCAAAAGAAGCGCCGGCACATATTTTTAACCCGCTAGAGCATTTTCCCTGTTGCTGGGTGGCCCGGAACGGGTGTGCAGCGGCGTTTTCATTGCGGAAAACGCCCATAGATACGGGATCCCTACACTACACCTACAGGGAAAATGCTCCTAACTCTGAAAGCACGCCAGATGATTGTCAGCGTCATCGATATCACTGAATCAAGGTAGTCTGTTGTCATTCATGCGCCGATTCTGGGCTCATCTGCGGCTGGCTGCGCGCAACGGCTTTTACCACGACGTCTTTGGCACGGCCAAGGGCTGTGCCTATTCCGCTATCTTTGCGGTGTTCCCCGCACTCATCGTCACTGCCGCTGTGATCGCGCGGCTACCGGACAGCTCTCTCTTCCGGCAGCAGTTTTCTCTGATCTTTGACCGGGTACTGCCGCCGCAGGTACTGGGATTGCTGGCGTCGTACTTTCGGCATACCAGCGAGACGAGCGCAGGGTTGCCGGTGGGTGCTTCCATCGTGAGCCTGACCGGTGCTTCCGGCGTCCTGCTGACGCTGATGGAAGGCTTTCGCCGGGCCTACGATGTTCCCCAGGGAACATGGGGCTTCTGGAGACGGCGCGTCACCTCGTTTGTGYTGGTGCCGATCTCGGTGCTGCCGCTCGGCCTCGCCAGCGTGCTGGTCGTCTTCGGCCATTACATCGCTCTCTGGTTTTACGTGCTTGCCCCTTACCATTCACGCGACATCATCTACTTCGTTGCAACTGCCGCACGTTGGGTGATCGCCCTTACGGGTACGGTAAGCATTTTGTCGTTCATCTATCACTTCGGCACGCCGAGTTCGGTTTCGTGGCGGCGAACCTTGCCGGGAGCTCTGTTCGCGACGCTGCTCTGGTTCGCATCAACCCTCGGGTTCGGATGGTATGTCACGCACTTTGCCAACTACTCGCGGGTCTACGGATCGCTGGGCGCGGGCATTGCACTGCTGGTCTGGCTATATCTGGCGAGCATCAGCGTCCTGCTTGGATCAGAGCTCAATGCCGTGCGTCAAGCACATCACGCTCTGGCGCATCGCATGGCCAGCAGTCCACATCACGACCGATAATTATTGTGGTCGAACCAGCCACAAGGGCAAAGCAGGTAGAATGACTGCGGACCACTGCTGTAT
>NZ_JBFRCY010000500.1:0-4478 GCF_052113305.1 Terriglobus sp. YAF25 | reverse complement strand
GCGAAGAAGTCCTCCAGATTAAACGGATCCTTAACTCTTCCAGATTCGACTTTCAGTGTGAAGCTCTCTTCGCCCTTAACTCGACTTTCGTAGTGCCAGCCCGAGCGCTTGTGAGTGCGCAGGAAGTCGTCCACCTGCTTCTGCAGCGTACGGTACCGAGTGAGCTGATCTGCGTAGGCTTCTCTGAGAGAGGCAGGGATCTTCATCGTGTTTAGATGAGGGCTTGCGCTAGATGTTTCTGTCGTTCTTGCCGGGGCTTGAGGTCAGTGCTGGCTCCGCGGCTGTTTTCGTAATAAAGAGCATGCGACGGATATTGAGAAGCAAGAGACGGGAAACTGCCAGCCGGAGCATCTTTCTCGGCAGAGAAAGACTCCACGATCTTCATGAAATCTGTATATTTCTGCGCCGTTACCGCAGCATTGGACGAATTGGGAAAGACGGCAGGGTTGAGCGCGATAACGCCCCATAGGGTATAAAAATTCGCCAAAGTGCGGGCGTAACGCGTAACGACGTTTCCCGCCTTTTCCATTTCGAGGAGATACTCTTTAGTTCGTAGTAGATTGGTGCGGAAGTGGGCTTCGTCGAAATTCTCGACTTCGTCAATGTCATCGTATCGTCCATAAAAGACATCGATGGCGTCTTGATCGAATCCCACTGGAGCGCCATTGATGAGTACGATCAGAAGCTCCGATATGAATTGGGTATCAGCCATACGTTTCGCGCGGGATGTCGTCACAATCCCCAGCTTCTTCCAGCTGTCATTCTCTTCTTCTGCTTCAGCTAGTGTGATAAACCAACCCTCAAATTTTGCGTGACGGAGTTCCTGATCAGTCAATCGGCGCGAATTCCGGTTGAGCCGGTCAAAGACTTCATTGACGATGTTGCCTTCGACTATGTCGACCATCTCTACAGGAATCTGATAGTTCCAGAGGCGCTTTTTCAATTCAATTTCGCCTTCTAGCTGCTTCCAGTTTTTGCCATTGAGACGTACGTCACCGAAGTCTTTAGAAATTCGGAGCTTGTTGTTCACGAAAAGCAAAATGGTCTCTAGGCGCTGTTTGCCATCGACGACGTGATATGTAGAGCCGCCGTCAGCTGCAATGGTTTTGTGAAGAAAAATCGCCGGACTTGGATAGTCGCGGAAGATGGTGTCCAAAAAGAACTGACGGTCTTTGCTCGTCCAGACACTCTTTCGCTGATACGGAGGGTCAAGGTCGAGCTGATTATTCCGGTTCAAGTCGAGCAACCAAGTAATGTCCTGCGTTGTCGGACGCCTGTTCATATATGTGCCTTAGCTTGGTTCGTATGGCCCCAAAAAACGTTCTCCATTGAAATGGATGAGATGCGATGGAGCGTCAGCAACCCAGACTTCCGTTTCCCAAGCGATCTCTCCTAAATATTTGCTCATTAAAGCCCGTGTCGGGAAAGCTGTGACATAGACCAACCCCGCTTTTGAATCCACAAAGAGTCTTGCGAGTTCTGCATGTCGCTTCCCATTGACGGGGCCATGGCTTGTGACTGACTCGATCAAAAGAAGCCAATTGCGATCAGGGGCGTACAGGACAACGTCAGGCATCTTGCCGTGCATATCAACTGTAATCCCTAACGAAGAAAGGAGAACGGCATCAAAATAGCCCCACTTGTCGCCAGTATCTCCAATGTAGATGAGTTGGCCGCCGGGGACGTACCGTTCAGCAAAATCTTCGATAATGGCCTTGATGAGTTCGCTGTGATCGCCAGGTACAAGGCTTAGTGTCTTGCCGTCCGCCAACGTGACAGGTACACGATGCTGATTGCGCTCATGGGCGTACTTTTCGATGAGGGTCTGTCGTTCCGCCAAGAATTCTGTTAGCATCCCGTGCCACTCCGGTGTTCCGAAGGTTCGTACTAGAGCGAGTGTGTGAGCGGCAATCTGATAAACGTTGTCTTTGCTGTTGGGTGGGCGTTTTGGATCGTCAGGATTGTGAAGGATAATTCCGGCATCCAGAAACTGATGGATCGACTGGCGGCGCACGGTCTCCCGGGTGTTCGGAGCGTAAACCTTCTTGTAATGTTTCGCGATCCAATCCATGATCGGCGTGATTCCGATCATGGGATTCTTCGCGTCCTTCCAAGATGTCCCAGGCTTTAAATCTAGAAGAGCGAGCAGAGTTAAGGCAGACCGTTCGTTTTGTTGGGCGTGGGGCAGGCCCAGCGAGATGAGAATGTCACGAGCGGCTTTCAAGAGTTCTTTACGGGTCATACGATTAGTGTATTAAGCTGCCGGTCGATCATATCTTGTGTAAGAGTTCCTTTAGATCGTGCCCACTTGCCAAAAGATATTAGGGCTTCCCGCGATGGATAGCGCATTAGCCGCAGGTCAGTAGCGTTTACTTGCGTATGGCCGTTGAAACGCCGGAAATGATCATCTGCAGCCGTGCTATTAATAAACGCGGCAAGGCCATAGGCCAGATCAATCGGCAAACCAGATTTGTTGTCATGAAAAACGTTCAGATGATTTTCGAAGCCCACCTTATCAGCGTTCGGGAAGGCATCGGGGTGAACGATGCCTGCCACAAGGCGGCGCTTCTCTTCTTTTGAGGAGAAGCGCCTAACAACTGTGTAATAGCCATTGGGGTATAGCCATCGTTCCGTCTCCTTATTTCGAAGAATCGCATTCCCACGCTTGGCTGCATCGCTGGGCCAAATGGTGTCTTGCCCAACAAAGTGAGCAGCGTATAGGAGGGGGGCGGAACCATTTGTAGGCTCGGGGAGGATATATTGTTTGAGCCGGAAATCGACGACCGGACCAGTCGATAAGCTGACACCTATGGCACCGAGCGAATGGCAAATTTGAGGAGAGCCTTCCAATATCCCCATTTCTGGCGAAGTAGGTACATGAATAAACCGTTCGGGATCGTTAGGAAAAACGATCCGCTCGAACGGATAACTGTGCTCCACCAGGTCGGAAAATGAATCATCCGTAGATGTTGTAATCCTTACGTCGCCTTGTTGGCCGCGGCGTTCCAAATGAATGATGACGTTCTCCTGAAGAACATCATCATCCTTGAAAGCCTTGTTGCGCGATGCGAAGAGATGTATTTGCCTAATAGCAGCTTGTTCGAGGATCTGATCCCGAAACGGTTTGTAATAAGGACCATTACAGAAGCTTCTCGGAATGATCGCTACGATATGACCACCCGGTCGCATCAGTTCCAAAGAGAGTGAAACGAACGCCGTATACAAGTTGACCGCTTCGATCCCGAGCCGCCGCATAGTCGATCGGTGGTCCGAACTACTGCTGATCTTCTTGTAGGGAGGATTCCCCCATCCCAGCGCCAGCATCCAAGAGCGAGCAATGGGTGATTGTCGAACTTGGGAACATGGCCGCCATAAACGTCGCGACCTTAGCGGGCGTCATGAATTGGCCGAACTTGGATTTGTGGGCCTGGGTGATTTGGGGTGAAATCGTCTGGCGTAGCGAGTCAGATAATTCGACCGTCTGATGTCCCAAAGCCAACCCCCTATGAAGAATCTAGCGCTCCACAGGAATGTGGATTTGTTCGTCTCTTCTTCGCCTACTATTCTATTCTGGCATGGACTCATGAGGTGGGCAATGGTGCTCTCGCATTGAATAATGATGTGCGCCCTCTTACCCCTTGACAGAGTCTTCTTCCTTATCGAGGGGCACCCAGTATCTGGTTGTGATGAGTTAGGGTTGCGGTGCAGTTTTTGGTTAGCCTGGGTGGCTTGCCTGGCGCTTTGATTTCGTTCGGGGTGGAGACCCCATTGTCCGTTGGGGGGGAGGAACTCGTACTCGGCGTCGGCGGTGTTGAGGCCGGGGCCGGCGTTTTCTAGAGCATTTTCCCTGTTGCTGGGTATCCCGAAAGGGGCGTGCAGTGGCGTTTTCATTGCGGAAAACGCCCATAGATGCGGATGCCCTGGACTACACCGACAGGGAAAATGCTCGAGCCAGGTTCCGTTGGGTGTCTGGCGGGCGCGGTAGATGTCGTCTTTGCCGAATCCTCCAGGGCGGCCGGAGCCGAAGTAGAGCAATTCTCCTAATACTGTGGTGTTGGATAACTCTGCGAATGCCGTTTTCTTTGCGGAAAACGGCGCAAACAGCCAGCACTTCGCTCTACACCTTTAGGAGAATTGCTCCCGAGCCAGCCGTCGGAGGCGGGGCGGGGGAACCACTCCGCTTCGTTGGAGTTCACTGGTTCGGGTAGCTTGGTTGGCGTTTGCCATGTGCCAGAGGTTGAGCGGGTGGCGATCCAGATGTCGAGAGCATTTTCCCTGTTGCTGGGTATCCCGGAAGAGGAGTGCGGCAGCGTTTTCATTGCGGAAAACGCCCATAGATGTGGAAGCCCTACTCTACACCTACAGGGAAAATGCTCCAGGCCTGCGCTGGTGAGAGCTCCGGTACTGCGTGAGGAGATGAAGTAGAGGGTGCGGCCGTCGGGGCTGAAGTATGGGTCTGCTTCTAAACCGGGTGCGGC
>NZ_JBFRCY010000499.1:0-5180 GCF_052113305.1 Terriglobus sp. YAF25 | reverse complement strand
CGCTCACTCCGCTGGGCGTGGCCATGGCGGGAGCCAACGAGTTCGATCCGTATAAGGATTGAACAACAAGAAGGCCCGGCGAAAGCCGGGCCTTCTTGTTGAACCAACCCATACACTGGGTGCCCAGCTGCGCTCGAACAACCCACCCATTACTGCGCAATGGATGGGGCACACAATGTATCGCCCCACGTTAGCCATTCCGTTTCCCTCGCGTAGTTTTTGCTGGACCGCAGGTGAGAGAAGGGCATCCCATAAGATATGCGGAAACGTTCGACGGTAGCGGCTTTGCTGGCTGCCGCATTGTGTTCCACCTCTCTGTCCTCGCAGACCGCGGTGTCTACACCCCAACCCGCGCGCAAGAAGATTGGTCTGGCCCTCGGCGGCGGTGGCGCGCTTGGCCTTACAGAGATCGGTGTACTGCGCTGGCTGGAGGAGCATCACATTCCGGTCGACGGCATCGCGGGCGCCAGCATGGGAGCGCTGGTCGGGGCACTCTATGCCACCGGGCATACGCCGGATGAGATTCAGCAGTTGACCAGCGATGAGGTGCTCACGAAGGTCTTTCGTCTCTCCAACGACTTCAGCATCTTGAACTATCGCCGGCGCGAGGATCGCCGCGGCGCACCCAACTACATGACCATCGGTCTGAAGCACGGCATCAGCGTTCGCAATGGCCTGCTGGTCGATGCCGGGCTGAWTGCCTTTCTTTCGGCGCAGTTTCTCTCGTATGGCGACAAGACCAGCTTCGACCAGTTGTCGGTTCCGTTCCGCTGTACGGCGACGGATATTACCGAGGGCAAGCCGGTGGTGTTCGCACGCGGATCACTGCCGGAGTCGATCCGTGCCTCCATCGCGCTACCGGGAATCTTTCCCCCGGTGCAGAGAGAGGGACACACCTATGTGGACGGGGGAGTACTTGAGAATCTGCCGACACAGACTCTGAAGTCAGACCTGCATGATGATGTGATTCTGGCCGTCTCGATGCCTTTGGCCAAACTGGCGCCGAACAACACCAGCCTGCTGGGAACATTGCAGAGGTCGTTCTCGGTGGCGATCTGGGGCAATGAGCTGCAGTCGCGCCGGCTGGCGGATGTCGTTATCGAGCCGCAGACCGGCAACCTGACGACCATGGATTACGCCAGGGCCGAAGACCTCGCGAAGTTAGGCTACGACGCCACGGAGGCGCAGAAGGACAAGCTGATGGCCTATGCCCTCTCCGATACGGGGTGGGCGGCGTATCTTGTGAACCGAACTTCGCGGACGGCGGACAAGCCGCGCAACATCTCCTCCATCAAAGTGGAAACCGAAAGCCACGAGGTGAAGGAGGCGGTAGAGCACAAGCTGCAGAAGCTGGTAGGCCAGCCCGCCGAAGCTGCCGTCATCGACAAGCGGCTGGATGAGGTGCGGGCGGACGAACGTTATGAGGTGACCTATCAGGTCAGCTATCCCTCCGGACCGATACGGGGTGTACGCGATGCGGATATCGCGGTGAAGCTGGCCGATAAGGAGAATGGGCCCCCGTTCATTCTTATCGGCGTCAATGGCCAGGCACAGTCGGGCCAGACCCCGCGCTTCACGCTCGATCTGACATATCTGCACCAGGACTTCGGACGGTATGGCTCGGAGCTGCGCGGGTCTGTGCATCTGGGCTGGCTGCAGCAGTTCGATCTGGAGTACTACCGCCTGCTGAATGCACGGGGTATTTTTATCGCACCGCATGGAGAGTTCACGCGGCGGCCATATTTCATCTATCACGATCAGAATCGCTTGTCGGAACGGCTGTGGCAACAGGGAGGAGGCGGTGTCGATGTCGGATACACTTTCAGCCATAGCACCGAGGTGCGTGCGGGGTGGCAGGCATGGAGCCAGCGCTGGGTCACCAAGACGGGCAACGACGGCCAGGGCGACTCATCGCAGGTCGCACATCTCTTCGATGTACGCTATGCCCACGACGCGCAGGACCGTGCCGAAGTGGCGCAGCGTGGGTTTCACTACGACGTCGGCGCTGGCTATTTGAAGGCAGGCGAACATGCGGCCGCGGCTCCGCGCATCGTTGGTAAGATCCAGTTCTCTCATACGATCGGAGGCAACAGCTTCCTGGCTGCCGCAGAAGGTGGCACGTTGTTCAATCGCGACGTGGCCCAGCCGTACCGATTCACGCTGGGTGGGCCTGGGAGGCTCTCCGCTTCAGCCTTTGAGGAGTATCGCGGAACGGATTACTTCTACCTTCGCGAGGCGTATTTACGCAGGATTGCGAAGCTACCCGATCCCCTGGGACAGAACATCTATCTCGCGATTGCGTATGAGGCTGGACAGATGCGTGCCCCACGATCGATCGGCGTAACCGGTACAGACTATGCTCAGCCAGTCTCAAGTTTTCTGCGGCAGGACGTCATGTTCGGTGTGCTGGCAGAGACCCCATTAGGCGTGATCAGCTTCGGTCCGGCGCTTGGCGATGCAGGTAGAAGGAAGTTGAGCTTTACGATCGGCCGCTCCTTTTAGGAGCGGGTTGGATGGTTGAATCGTTGAATGGTTGAATAGTGCACAAATTGCATTGCGCGGTTTGGTAATTTCGGCTTACCTAGAGCAATTCTCCTAATACTGTGGTGTTGGATAGATCCGCGAATGCCGTTTTCTTTGCGGAAAACGGCGCGAACAGCCAGCACTTCGCTCTACACCTTTAGGAGAATTGCTCTAGCCGCTGTTCAATAGCTTGTTGGTTTACTTTCACCATTCAACTATTCAACCATTCAACCGTTTTATTTACCGTCCCTGAGCCGTATCGCCAGCCGATCGGGCAGTCCGGCCATCAGGATTTTGCCCTGGGCTTTGATGATGTCGTAGGGCAGGCGATGGAAGGTGATGGTGGCCTCGTCGGTGTCGTAGATGGCGCAGGCGACGCGCCAGTCGCCGTCGCGGGGCTGGCCGGCGGAGCCTGGATTAATGAGGTAGCGGCACTCCGGGTCGAGCTTCAGCACCCATGTCTCGGCGACTTCGCGGGAGCGGTACTCCGGAATCAGTTCGCGCCAGGCAGTCCCTTGCTGGATGAAGCCTCCCTGCACGTGGGTGTGACCGAAGAAAGTAAGCGGCTGCTGCATCTGCTGCAGCGGCGCCCAGGCATCGCGAACGTTGAGGATGTAGTCGTCTTCGTCGAGCGGAGAACCATGCACGCAGGCCACTGCAACGCCCTCGGGGTAAATGGGGCCTAGGAGCATGGCGCGTACCCAATCCATGTTGGTGGGCGAGGGGTTGGGCCTGCACACCAATGTAACAAGTTTGGGCTGAAAGCTAAAAGCTTGAAAAAGAGGGATCTTGGAGCGACGAGCATCCTGCAAAAAGCAGGTTCGTCACTTATCGCCCCAGCGAACAACTTCGCTGGGGACCTCGAACGTTCAGGATGGCAGGCCGACGGCGGTGCTTTACACCTGCGCCAGGGGTTTCGACCGGTCTGTCTGCATGGTCGGGGCGGAGGCCAGCAGGCGTTTCGTATAGGGATGCTGCGGCTGGTGGAAGATCTGCTGGACCGTCGCCTGCTCGACGATGTGACCGTGCTGCATAACCGCGACCCGGTCAGCAGTCTGGGCTACGACCGCGAGATCGTGTGAGATGAAGAGCATAGAGAGACCGTGCCGTTCGCGCAGGTCTGCCAGCAGACGCAGAATCTGTGCCTGGACGGTGACGTCAAGCGCCGTCGTCGGCTCGTCGGCAATGAGCAGCCGCGGCTGGTTCACGATCGCCATGGCGATCAGGATACGCTGCCTCTGGCCGCCGGAGAACTGGTGCGGATAGTCGTCATAGCGGCGGGCAGGGTCGGGCATGGCGACCTGTACGAGCGACTCCAGAACCCGCTCTTTCACCTCTGCGCGCGATAGCTGGGAATGATGGGCGCGCACCGCCTCGGCGATCTGTGTGCCGATGGTGGAGACCGGGTTGAGCGCGGTCATCGGCTCCTGGAAGATCATCGCGATCTCGCGGCCGCGTACCTGCCGCATAGCCTCTGTCGAGAGTGTCTGCAGATCGCGCCCGTCGAAGCGGATCTGGCCGCGTACCTGCGCCGAGGGAGGCAACAGCCGCAACACCGCCAGCGACGTGGCAGATTTGCCACTGCCCGACTCTCCCACAAGCCCCAGCGATTCGCCGGCGGCGACGTCGAGATCGATGCCATCGACCGCGGGGCGCTCTCCGCCGAAGGAGACTTGCAGATTGCGGACTTCGAGCAGTGGGCTGGTCACTAGAGCATTTTCCCTGTAGGTGTAGTGTAGGGCTTCCGTATCTATGGGCGTTTTCCGCAATGAAAACGCCGCTGCACACCCCTTCCGGGCTACCCAGCAACAGGGAAAATGCTCTATTCCGCTACTTCCGCCAGGGCCGCGAGTGTCTTTTCCAGCGATGCGGTGTCTTCGACGTTGAGGGCCTTCTGGTTGCGGTCGATCTGGCGCATCAGGCCGGTGAGCACGCGTCCCGGGCCAACCTCGATAAAGTGGGTCGCGCCCTGGGCGACGAGCGTCTGCACGCACTCTACCCAGCGAACAGCGCCGGTGACCTGGCGGATGAGGGCATCGCGAGATTCGGCGCGGCGATGTTCCACGCGGGCGTCGACGTTGCAGACGATGGGGATGTGCGGGTCATGGAAGTTGACCTGTTCCAGGTAGCTGGCAAGCTGATGCTGGGCCGGAGCCATCATGGCCGAATGGAAGGGGGCACTGACCGGCAGCATGACGACGCGCTTTGCGCCGGCTTCTTTGCAGAGTTCTGCGGCGAGCTCCACGCCCTTGATGGCGCCGGAGATCACGGTCTGTTCCGGGGCGTTGAGGTTGGCGGCGGAGACGACCGAATCGGTCTCATCCCAGGCGCGGGTGCAGAGCTCTCCGATGGTAGCGGCGGGCAGGCCCAGAATGGCAGCCATGGTGCCCTGGCCGGCGGGGACAGCTTCCTGCATGAACCTGCCGCGGTTCTTTACGGTGCGGACGGCGTCGGCAAAGCTGATGGTGCCGGCGGCGACATGGGCAGAGTATTCGCCCAGCGAGTGTCCGGCGGCGATGGCTGGCCGAATGCCCTTTTCTTCGAGCACACGAAGGACGGCCACGGAGACTGTCAGGATCGCAGGCTGGGTATTTTCCGTGAGCTGCAGATCCTCTTCCGGGCCCTCGAAGCAGAGCTTCGAGAGCGGAAACCCGAGC
>NZ_JBFRCY010000498.1:0-5748 GCF_052113305.1 Terriglobus sp. YAF25 | reverse complement strand
GTATAGAACGACGTTCCGCATTCCGGAATCCTGTTCTGAATACCGGCACGCGCGGCAAATCACCTGCAGCGTGTTTTATCCTTCCGTTGCACAGCCAGGAAACGAGAGAGACCGTGAGCTTTAGAGCATTTTCCCCGTTGTTGGGTAGCCCGAAAGAGGAGTGCAGCGGCGTTTTCATTAGGGAAAACGCCCATAGATGCGGATGCCCTACTTCACAGCTACAGGGAAAAAGCTTCACCCGTCGAGAATTTCTGAAGACCTCCGCCATGACCGTCGCTGCAACGGCGATGAGCGCTGAAGGTGCGGCGGGTCAGAGCGCTGACCGTGCTCCGCTGCGCCAGTTGCAGTACAGCGAAGTGCAGTTGACCGGCGGTCCCCTTGCCGAGCAGTACTTCGCCCTCAAGGCACACTACCTCTCCCTCTCGAACGATCGCCTGCTGAAGGTCTATCGGCAGCGTGCCGGTTTGCCTGCTCCCGGTGACGATATGGGCGGATGGTATGACCGCGACGGCTTCGTTCCGGGGCACGGTCTTGGACAGTACATCTCGGGCATGGCACGCATGGGCGCGGCTACAGGAGATGGCGCGTGCCACGCCAAAGCCCATGATCTTGTCGAGGGTTTTGCGGCTACACTTGGACCGCAGAACGCCAGTATCCTCCGGCCGGAGACGAACCTCTGGACCTGTTACACCGTCGATAAGCACCTGGTTGGTCTGCTGGATGCGGGAGCGCTGTCGAAGGTTCCAGGGACGACGGAGCTGTTGAATCGCGTGTTCGATGGAGCGAAGCCTCTGCTGCCGGCACAGGGACGCGATCGCATCGGCAAGAAGGATCCGCCATACGACGAGACATACATCATGCCGGAGAATCTGTTCGCCGCGGCAGAGGCCACGGGGAATCCGGTGTTCCGCGAATATGCCGTGCGGTATCTTCTGGACCGCGAGTTCTTTGACCGGCTTGCCAGCAAGGAAGATCCATTCCCCGGCCAGCATGCGTACTCGCACGCGATTGCGCTCTCGTCCGGAGGTAAGGCGTATCTCTCGCTCGGAGATGTTAAGTATCGCGATGCCATGCGCCATGCTTTTCTGCTGCTGACGACGACGCAGCAGTTCTCCAGCGGCGGCTGGGGCCCAAACGAGACCTTCGTTACGCCTCATCGTGGTGAGCTGTATGCATCACTCGGCACCACGGTCGATCACTTTGAGACTCCCTGTGGCGCTTATGCTGCAACTAAGCTGGCGCGCTATCTGCTGCGTACTGGGGTTCCACAAGACACGGCCTATGCCGATAACCTGGAGCGCGTTCTCTTCAATACCATCCTTGGCGTGAAGCGGCCGGACTCAGAGGGGCGTTATCCGTATTACTCCACCTACTCTCCCTACGCGGACAAGGTCTACTACAAGCAGAAGTGGCCCTGCTGTAGCGGCACGCTGGTGCAGACCGTGGCGGACTATCCGCTCAACATCTACTTCGGTGCAGACGACGGTTTGTATGTCACGCTGTATACGCCGTCGCGCGTGCAGACCCAGGTGAGGGATGTTGCCGTTGTTCTAACCCAGGAGACACAGTATCCGGTCGACGATCACGTGGCCCTTACCGTAAATCCCTCCCGGGAGGCGACCTTTGCACTGCACCTTCGCATTCCTGGTTGGCTGCAGCGGCCCGCAACCATCCGCGTGAACGGAAAGGTGGAAACGGCCAATGCTTCTGCTGGAACGTTCCACGCGCTGCGTCGCCAGTGGAAGGCAGGGGACCATGTGGAGCTGATGCTTCCGCAGGAGTTCCGTACCGAAAGCATCGATGACCGAAACCCGGATGTAGTCGCCCTGATGCGGGGACCGATGCAGTATGTTGCGTTAAATATCCCCGCAGCCGAGGCACACGCAAAGCTGCCGCTACCATCCAATCTGAAGGCGGCGGGTCCGCAGGCCTATACCGAACGGTACGCGGGGCGGGACGCTGTCTTTGTACCGCTGTACCGTATCGACAATGAACGCTATACGAGCTATTTTTATCGCGGTTGAGGAGACGTCAGAGTGAGCACTCATCCGCGCATCTGCGCGCGTTACTTCATCGAAACAGCCTTTCCGCTGGAGCAGGCAGCCGAAATCATGGCCGGCGAGCAGTCCACTGGAACATTTCTTCGTGTTCCTGGAGAGACGGAGGCGTTGCGCGAGCGGTTTGCGGCGCAGGTCGAGCTCATTGGTATCGGGGGCCGCAGTTTGGTGTCAGCGGCACGCGGGCTCTGACAGGTGTGTATGAGCGGCCGCTGATCGGCACCATCATCAAGCCCAGCATCGGAATGGATCCCGAAACGACAGCGGCACAGGTGCGTGTGCTGGCGGAAGCGGGTATCGATTTCATCAAGGACGATGAACTGCAGACCGATGGTGCGCACTGTTCGTTTACGGCTCGCGTCTCGGCCGTGATGCGCGTTTTGCGGGAGTTCGCGGAGCGGACAGGAAAGAACGTGATGTACGCGCCGAACCTGACCGGTGAGATCGACGAGATGCTGCGGCGTCACGACCACGTCGTCGCTGAAGGCGGACTGTGTGTCATGGTGAGCATGAACTCTATCGGCCTGCCGGCGATGAAGGTTCTGCGTGCGCACGCACAGGTTCCGATCCATGGGCATCGCAATGGCTGGGGGATGCTTGGCCGGTCGCCTGCCCTGGGGATGAGCTTCGTCGCTTTCAGCAAGCTGTGGCGGCTTGCCGGCATCGACCACACGCATGTGAATGGGCTTCGCAATAAGTTCTGCGAGAGCGACGAGTCGGTGATTGCATCTGCTCGCTCCTGTCTTACGCCGATGTTTTCCGCACCTTTGCCCGGCTGCGAGGTCATGCCAGTCTTCTCGTCGGGACAAAGCGCGCGTCAGGCGCCCGATACCTACAAGGCGCTTGGATGTACTGATCTGATCTATGCCTGTGGCGGAGGCATCATGGGACATCCCGGCGGTCCGGCCGCAGGTGTGCGCAGTCTGCAGCAGGCCTGGCAGGCTGCCGTTGAAGGTGTTCCTCTGGCCGAATTCGCGAGCCGCCATCAGGAGTTGGCGCAGGCGCTTGAGCTCTTCGGAGCCTAAGCTGAATGCGCAACCCGCTGCTTTATACCTATTACGGCGACGACTTCACCGGCTCAACCGATGTTCTGGAGCAGCTTGCCCGCGGTGGCATTCCTGCCGCTTTGTTCTTTGCTCCGCCGACGGCCGAGGATCTTGCATTGGCGCCTGGGCTCCGCGCTTATGGAATCGCTGGAGAGAGCCGCTCTCAATCACCCGAATGGATGAAGCAGAACCTTCCCGGGGTCTTTCGTTCGTTGCAGGCGGCGGGCGCTGCCATCACGCACTACAAGGTCTGCTCCACCTTCGATTCGTCACCGCAGGTCGGAAGCATCGGTTGTGCGATGGAGATAGGACGAGAGATCTTCGAGGGGCACACGGYTCCCATCGTTGTGGGCGCTCCTCATCTTCGTCGTTACGTGTGGCGGGGCCGCTTGTATGCTGCCGGCCCCGATGGCAGGGTATTGCGTATCGATCGACACCCGATGAGCCGGCATCCTGTGACGCCGATGCGTGAAGCGGACTTGCGGAAGCATCTCTGCGCGCAGACAACGCTGCGGATAGACCATGTGAGCTACAAGGATATTGGCAAAGGAGATGGATTCGCTGCCTTTGCGAAAGCCGAAGCTGCAGGTGCGAATGCCGTTCTCTTTGATACGGTGCGTCCATCGGAGTTAAGAGCGATAGGCAAGCTTCTCTGGCAGGTCGTAGGGCAACGGCAGATGTTTGCCGTTGGAAGCTCGGGTCTTACGGCCGCATTGGTAGAGGCGTGGCGGGATACGGGGCAGGATTCTGCTCCCAGGCCAGACACATCTTTACCACCGAAGATGCGAGGACCTCTCCTGGTTCTGAGCGGCTCATGTTCTGTCGCTACAGAACACCAACTGCGCTGGGCTTTCGCGCATGGCTTCGCCGGCATCGCCCTCCATCCAGAGGAGGTTATTGGAGATGCCGGCCGTCAGCGTGCCATCGTAGCTCAGGCGATTCAGTCCATACGGCAGGGAAGAGACATCGTGATCTATAGCGCGATGGGGCCGGTTAGCGCGCCGGCATCGGGATCAAGCCTCGGCGAGTCCCTCGGTGTCATGATGCGCCAGATTGTGCAGGCTACTGACATCTCGCGCGTTCTCCTCTGCGGTGGCGATACCAGCTCGCACGCGGTTCGGCAGCTTGGACTCAGGGCACTTACCTGGCAAGCGAATCTTCATACCGGCGTGCCTCTTTGCCGCACGCATGGCGCACTCGACATCGAACTTGCGCTCAAGGGCGGGCAGATGGGCGATGAGGATTTCTTCCAGCTCGTGCGTGACGCCTAGGGCGTGTGTCATGAAGCTGTTACGAACCCTTCGGCTTCACGAGAGTTAGTGACCACCGCTCGGTTTCGTGCTGAACCAGATGCCATTGGGAGCATCGGAACGCGCCGCCACGATGTCTGGCCAGCCGTCTCCATCGAAGTCGGCGAAGGCCAGGCCGTATACGGTGCCTTTGCCGTCGTTCCAGGGGACCTCGTGGAACGTGCGTCCTTGCCCGTTGTTGAAGAATATCGATCCGGGCAACTCCACGTAGCCCACGATGATGTCTGGCCGCTTGTCACGATTCAGATCGGCGATCGCCAGGCAGTACGGAGCCCGGGCGGGGCCGGGAAGCCTGACCGGTTCTCCGAACTGGCGTCTGCCGCGATTGAAGAGGATGAAGGAAGCCTTCAGGCGTTCATCGATGATCGCGAGATCCAGCCGCCCGTCGCCGTCGAGATCGCCAGCTGCTCCCATGCGAATCCAGGCTTCGGCTGCGCCGATCTTGGTCGAGGTGGGGAAGTGTCCCTTGCCGTCGTTCCAAAGCACGATGCTTTGGCCGCCATCGCGATGAGGGACGAAGAGATCGAGCGCTCCATCGCCGTCGAGGTCAGCCGCGACGATGGACGTTGCCGATTCTGTTGGAAGCGCTTCGCATGCGGGAAAATGGCCCTTGCCGTCGTTGAGGCAGATGTAACTCGGAGTGGGGTTCTGTGGGCCTTTTCCGGGTTTTCCGTCTACCAGGTCCGGATAATCGCCGCGGTTGGCAGCCACGATGTCCGGATAACCGTCGCCGTTCAGGTCGGCCAGGGTCACGTAACGCGTCGCCCAGTTGGGGCTGCCAAATGTACCGGCCTCGGTGAAGTGCCCTTTGCCGTCATTCAGGTAGACCAGTTTGCGATCGGGTGCGTCGTTGCTGACCACGATGTCCAGGTGGCCGTCACCATCGACATCGGCCAGCGCCGCCGAATAGGTGCGGTCGGGCGCAGTTCCCAGATTATTGGCGGTGAAGCTGCCATGGCCATCGTTCAATAGCACGCGGTTGAAGAGCGGCCAATGCCGCCCTTTGCCAAGAACGATGTCCGGCAGGCCGTCTCCGTTGAGGTCACCCACGCTGACTCCGGCCGAGGTTTCACTCTTTTCTTCAAGCAGCAGAGCGCGATCGAAAGAACGCCGGACCGGGGTCGATGCCGGCTGCGCCTGGGCCAACAGAACACTTGCAAACAACAACACCCATCCTGGCGAGGCTATCTTCTTATCGTTGATGCGCAGGTTAAGAACAGGCTTGGACACGATTGTCTCCGGAGAGCGGTTTTGTAACGAGATCAGTAGATACAGTCATCTGATCTTTCGCAAGACTTTGGAACTTCGTAAATCCTCGACTGGCAGGGATTGGAG
>NZ_JBFRCY010000497.1:0-3544 GCF_052113305.1 Terriglobus sp. YAF25 | reverse complement strand
CCCGGAAGAGGCGTGTAGCGGCGTTTTCATTGCGGAAAACGCCCATGGATGTGGAGGCTCTGCATTACATCCACAGGGAAAATGCTCTGGCGATTTAAATGCGAAACGCCGGACGCACCTTCACGGCAGCCGTTTACACGGCTGCCGTGAAGGCAATATCCGGCGTAGGCGTATAAGTTACTTCGCTTTGCTGGCGTCGAACGTACCACTCACGCCAAACGGATCGACTGTGGTATTGCCCGAGATCTTCTCGCCATCCAGTTTTCCGTCAAAGCTCAGCAAAAGCGCGGTGCCGTTATAGTCGCCGGGCTGCGACCACTTGATCTGTTGGCCGTCGATCTTTCCGGTCACCTTCGCCTCTCCAGCTTCGCCCTTGCAGGTACCTGACAGGTCCGCTCCGGCCTGGACGAAGTTACACTCCATCTCGCTGTCGCTGCCGCCGACCGACAGGTGGACCTTCCATTTGCCGCTGGCGTCGGGCGCGGCGGCGGTCTCCGCGAACGTGAGGGTAGAGAGCAATGCGAGCGAGGCGACAAGGATTTTCATGAAGGGATTGACCTTTCCGGTGCACATGAATTACATACGTGTGAACACGCATTAATCTATACCGCCGGATTTCGATACTGTCCAGCGAAAATTCTTTTTCTCCCCGTGGAGGCTTTTCCCATGACCCTGGCAGGCTTTGAGGCGGTTCAGCCGGCTCACGTACCATCGTTGGTGATGAAGCAGGATAGACCGCTGACCAAACACGCCATCAAGAGCAAGGCCACCCGCGATGCCCTGCTGAAGGCGGCCGAACAGATCTTTGCGCGTGACGGATACGAGCGGGCGCAGATCGATGAGATCGCACAGCTTTCCGGCCGGACTCGCGGCGCCGTCTACGCGCAGTACAAGACCAAAGAACAGCTCTTCTTCGCCGTACAGGAACAGCAGATCGAGAGCGCGAAGGCGGAGCTGCAGACCCTGCTCTCGAAGATCCATGCAGAGGACTATGCCGGCAAGCTTGCCGCGCTGAGGGAGTATTACAGCAACCTTCGCGAACCTCGCTCCGGCATTCTGGATCTGGAGCTGAAGCTCTATGCTCTGCGCCATCCGGAGTCGGCCGCAGCCTGGGCGGAACGCTACACCCGCATCTTTGCTCCCGGTAACTTCGCCAAAGACTTCAGCCTCGCCCAGTTGCCTGGACACTCCAAACTCAGCAGCCGGATCCTGGCTCTGCCGGCCGTCAAGACCGCGCTGATCCTCGCGATGGAGTTCCTTCCGGATCATCTGCCGCAGAGCGAAGCAAAGCTGTTGCTCAAGGAGATCTTCGACGGGCTGTTTCCGCCGGAATCTATTCGAGGCAGTGCGCCGAAGAAAGCACGAGCAGTTCGGAAGAAGACGGTTGGTGTGTAGTGGGTATCCGCGTGCCCATACGCTGGGTGCCCCATTCACGCGGTCCCCGCCGAACTTGTTGGTCGGGGTGGTCACGCGAAGCGTGAGTGGGATATTCGAGCTACGCTCGAACCGCCTTTCGCTTGTTACCCCGCGGCGCGCTTGCCCAAACTAGATTGTTCACATCCCACCCATCGCGTTGCGATGGATGGAGCACCCAGTGTATTGGCTATACCCAAAAGCCCAGAATGAGTTTGAATGTTTTCCAATTTACATCCGTGCAAGCACGCATTTAGTGTGATTGTCCACATCGAAGATCGTCCCCGGAGTACTCGTTCATGACATACCTACGGCTCACACACGTTCGTAGCGCCCTTGCAGTCTCTCTCGTTGCTGTCTGCACGTCTCTCCCTGCCCAGGTCACTCTCCAGCCGAAGTCGATGCCTCGCGTCGCGCAGGTCGATCCGCGTTATGTCTCGTTCAATGTGGAGGCGATCGAGATCACCGGCGGCCGCTTCTGGAAACCCTTTCCCAAGAAAGACCAGCCGCCCGCTGCCCCGGGGACGACCACTGATCCCTATCAATACCGCCCACCTATCGATCTGAGCCGTGCAAAGATCCGCAAGCTCGCCGGCGCACTTGCTCCCAGCTACATGCGTGTCAGTGGCACCTGGCGGAATAGCACCTACTTCCAGGACGATGACGCTCCGCAGATGTCGACACCGCCGACAGGCTTCAAAGGCGTGATGACGCGGGCGCAGTGGAAGGGCGCAATCGACTTCGCTCATGCCGTCGGTGCGGACCTGGTGACCTCGGTCGCCATCAGCGATGGCACACGCGATGCGAATGGTGATTGGACCACAGCCCAGGCCAAGACCTTCTTTGACTTCACCCGCAAAGCCGGCGGACACATCGCCGCGACCGAGTTTCTCAATGAGCCGACCTTTGCAGCCCAGGGGGCAGCGCCGAAGGGCTACGACGAGGCTGCGTTTGCGAAGGATGTGAAAGCCTTCCGCACCTTTCTGAAGGCAGAGTCGCCAGAGACCATCTATCTCGGCCCGGGAAGCATCGGCGAAGGTGTTCCCATGATCGTGGGCATGCCCATGCCGAAGATGCTCTCGACCGAGAAGATGTTGCAGGCTTCAGGTCCTGTCTTCGATGCGTTTTCCTATCACGTCTACACCACGCTCTCGCCCCGCTGCGTCGGCAAGATGGGTCTCTCCTGGGAGAAGGTGCTCACGCCCGCCTATCTGGACCGCAACCCTGATACGGAAGCCTTCTATGCGAAGCTCCGCGATACGTACATGCCCGGCAAGCAAATCTGGCTTACGGAATCGGGCGAGGCCGGCTGCGGTGGAAGCCCGTGGGCCTCGACGTTCATCGACACCTTCCGCTTCGCCGATCAGCTCGGCTCGCTGGCTCGTAGAAATGTGCAGACCGTCATGGTCAACACACTGGCCTCCAGCGACTACGGCCTGTTGAACGAAGAGACTCTCAATCCGCGTCCTGATTACTGGCTCGCCCTGTTGTGGAAGCGGCTGATGGGAACCACGGTGCTGGATCCCGGGCCGGCGCCCGATGCGACTTTGCGTATCTACGCTCACTGCATGAAAGATGCTCCTGGTGGAGTGAGCGTGGTTGCGTTGAATATCGACAAGGATGCCGAGCACGCCATCACGCTTTCAGCGGGAGAGCGCTACACGCTGACGGCTCCGGAGCTGTTGAGCGAGACCATGATGTTGAACGGGAAATCCCTGCAGGCCGAGGATGGAACACTGCCTACGATCACAGGCGAGAGAACGAAGGCAGGAGAGCAGAAGCTCCCGCCCGCGTCGATCACGTTTTTTACGGTGCGCGGTGCCGGGAATGTAGCCTGTCGTGAGGGTTCAACTTCTAAGTAACATCCAGCCCGGGTGCCCCACCCTCGCCACGCTAGGGTGGGTTCGGAAGTCTCGATGGATGTTGAGAAACGGTTCGCGCGTTGCGCGAATACCCACATAAGCTTCGCGTATGTGGGGCACCCGGTTTAGTGCTGATGTTTAGAAGGTCGCTCTCCGAACCCACCCTAGCGTTGAGAGGGTGGGGCACCTGTAGGAGGTCAAGAGGTTGTTGACATCTGGAGCCTGCTGATGGGCGGGCGTAGGTTGAGGCTAGCATGAGGTCTTTGTTG
>NZ_JBFRCY010000496.1:0-3544 GCF_052113305.1 Terriglobus sp. YAF25 | reverse complement strand
CGACCTTTCTTGAGCCGCGAGATTATGAGGAGTATCTTGCGCCTTCGGAAAGACCGCCTGTTCATCTGCTCCGCATTCTTCCAGCGTCAAAGATGAAAGCTCGCTTAGTGGACGCAACACCGATCAGCAATCAACAAGTGAACCTTTTCGATAGCCAATGACTGGCAACAAGGTATTCATGAGGCTTTGAGTTTCAGCTCGGCCGCGATGACATCCAGATTCTGTGCGTCGAGCGATGCGACGTGTTCGAGCGCAACATGGTAGTCGGCATAGAACGCTTTGAAGACATCCTCAGGTGTAGAATTGCGCACAATATTCACGACTTCGTTCGTTGCCAGGGTCCGGTGCGGCGTAATCTCTTTTCCGTCGGCTTCGAGCCAGATTTCCGATTGGCCGTGATTGATTTGCTTTGCTTGCAGAAGAGTCTTGGCAGCCATGCGTCAAGTTTACAAGCGGCTGTTTCGAACATGGCACGCCGGCTATGTTCCCGTCCGGCATCGGTCGCGACTTGCACGATGGTTTCCAGATCAACGGTCTTTGCCAGGAGCAAGCCCGGAATCAAACCCCTTTGACAATCGAACATTCGTTAGCTCTGGCCGTTGTGAGGTAGAAGCCTAGTCGGTCTCCCATGTTCGAAAAACCTGTTCATAGACTTCCATGTCGATACGCTTGCCCTTGAAGACCACGCCCTCTGCTTCCAAACGTCGGCGCTGTTCCAGTGCAGCGTCTCCACGGAGCTTGATCTCACCGCCGGAACCGACAACCCTCTGCCAGGGAATGCTTAGACCGATTTCTCCTCTAAGAAACTTCGCTACGGCGCGATGGTAGAGAGGATAGCCAGCTGCTGTAGCAACCTTGCCATAGGTCGAGACTCGCCCTTTTGGTATGGAACGGATCATCTTATAGAAAGCCTGGTCCCGCTCCTGGCTTGAGCTGAGCGCCGAACGATTGAGACGGCGCTTGAGTTCTCCCGGAAGACTTGCGTACCTCATACAAAAAGAATAACTGCCCGCGCTTGTAGAAGGCGTCCTCCCGTGTATCCAGGAGACATAAGCGACATGCAGACGGTGCAAGCGTGGGCAGACAAAAGCGCATGGGAGAAGGGCGCGATCCCCGCACATGGTTTGTGAATCCAATACTCAGGTAGCACTTATGGAACAGGCAAGGTTGTTCGGCGGATCGCAAAGCAGAGAGGGTCTCGAACCCGAAGGTTTTCGGTATGAGGAGAACTTCATTACCGATGAGGAAGAACGAGGTTTACTCGAAGCACTTGGCCTCCTTGATCTGAAGCCGTTCGAGTTTCATGGCCACATCGGGAATCGACGTGTAACCAGCTTTGGACTCAAATACAATTTCAGCCGCCGCGCGGTGGAAACGGCTTCAGACATCCCGCCATTCCTTGCCGACTTGCTTCCTCGTGTCGCGAGCTTCGCCCGGTATGAGCAGCACGCATTTCGACAGGTTGGCGTCAACGAGTACCGCGCCGGAGCGGGTATCGGTTGGCACAAAGATAAAGCGGAATTTGGTGTCATCGTTGGATTGTCCTTAGGAGGGCCTGCGACAATGCGGTTCCGCAAACCACGGGGTAAGACCTGGGAGCGGGTGTCTCATGAAGTGCAACCGCGTTCCATCTACATCCTGGCGGGAGAGGCCCGCACGGAGTGGGAGCACAGCATCCCGGAGGTAAGCGACCTTCGGTACTCGATTACCTTTCGAACGCTCGCAGACTCGCTCCGAAAGTAGGCTCACCGACTTCATTCGCCGGGACGGGCTTTGCTCTTGCCCGGGGTCACGACGAGCCAGCCGAAACACGATGCAAGCAACAGCGACCCCGACGCAACCCAGAGGACAGTTCGATACGCATGGACGAAGGACTGGGTGATGGCATGCATCGCGCGGTCATCCGGCACCTTCATCGCAGCAAGCTGCAGATGGTTCGCTTGAATTTCAGCCAGCATCTCAGGCGGCAGCGAGAGGGACGCAAGTCGATCGTGGAGGGCGTGCACAAAGACCGTCACCAGAAGCGCACCAAAGGCCGCAACCGCGAGGAGCGAAGCCAACCGGGATACTGCGTTATTGATGCCGGAGGCGACGCCCGCATTGGACTTGGGGACTGCGTTCATCACGGTCGTGGTCAGAGGAGCCACTGTGACCGTCATCCCCAAGGACATCACGAGCACCGCCGGCAGGAACGATCTCCAATAGTGACCTTCCTGCGGTGCCAGGGCGAACATCGCAAAGCCCACCGAGGTGAGCAGTGGCCCAACAGTCAACGGAAGGCGGGAGCCGAAGCGTTCTACGAGGCGTCCTGCCCACCGCGACAACAACAGCATGGTGACGATGAACGGAGAAAACGCCGCGCCCGCTTGCGTCGTGGAGTAGTGCTGAATCTGAATCAGATCCAACGGAGTGAAAAACAGCAGTGCGCCCAGTGGGGCGTAGACAAAGAACGTGAGCAAGTTGGCGCCGGTGAAGTTGCGTGATTGAAATAGGGCGAACGGAAGCATCGGCGCGGGTGTGTGCTCTTCCAGGTAGCCGAGGCTCGCAAGGGCAATCGCTCCGAGCACTGCAATCGCCCCCAACAGAAGATGGCTCGCGCCGGATGGCCACTCGATCAGTGCATAAGTGATGCTGCCCAGTCCCACCGTGGTCAGGAGGGCCCCCAGCCAGTCGAGGCTGCCCGTCGCATCCTCGTTCCGCGCTTCGGGGATTTTCACGCAAAGCGCCAATACCGCCAACGCAAACGGGATGTTGAGGAAAAAGACCCAGCGCCAACTGAAATGCTGGATCAACCATCCGCCCGCAACCGGCCCAAGCGCCGCGGTGACCGCCGAAAATCCCGACCAGGTGCCAATGGCACGCCCGCGTTCGCTCTCGGGGAAGGTTGCTGTGATGAGCGCGAGACTGCCGGGCACCAGCAGGGCCGCCCCAATTCCTTGGATCGCGCGTGCGCCGATGAGCCATGGAATGTTCACTGCCACACCGCAGGCAATGGACGAAATCGCGAAAAGAAGGATGCCGTAGACGTAAATCTTCTTTCGTCCATAGCGGTCTCCCATCGAACCGCCCACCAACAGCAGTGAAGCAAGCGTGAGCGCGTAAGCCTCCACAACCCATTGCACACCAGACATATTGGTCCGGAACGTTTGTTGCAGCGCTGGCAGCGCGAGATTCACGACCGTCCCATCGAGAAACGCCATGCTCGAACCGAGGATGGTTGCCAGCAGCACGAGCCGAGCGGTCACGGATCTGGGTGAACTGTTGTCAGACATAAGGAAAGTTCTCAACACAGCTATCGTGGCTTGTCTGCGTGCCGAAACGCAATCTTCTGCAGGAAAAACAATCCCTGCCTCTTACATGCAACCTCGTGATTCAGGGAGAAGCTACGCTCCTCGCCTGTCTCCAGCCGCGTTCCACGTCTTCCGCCACCCACCACAGCGGCCTGTTCCTGCCGCAACGCGACCCTGAAATCCTGCGTGCTTGATGCACGCAAATAAGGAAACCAAGCCTCGCTAGGGGCTCTGCCCCACGCGCTCTGCAAGGC
>NZ_JBFRCY010000495.1:0-3545 GCF_052113305.1 Terriglobus sp. YAF25 | reverse complement strand
ATCCAGGATCAGAAGAGAATACGCCTTGAGGTAGTCGATAACGTCCGTCGTGCTTATTACGAGGTTGTCGAGGCTCAAAGCACCCTGGATAGCCTTCAGGCATCACTCCCTTACTACGAGGAATCGCATCGGCTGGCACAGGAAAACCGTAGCAAAGAGACCATTCTTGGGTCAGATGTGCTGAATGCCGATGCACAACTTTTGAAGATGCGGAATGCAATCAGCGATGCAAGGGATAGAGTCGCATCGGCTTCTGAAAAACTCAATGACCTGATGGGCCGGGATATACACACGGAGTTCCGTGTTGCTGCAATCAGCCAGGCGGACGGCGATTTCGCCTCCCTCGAAGCCATGGAAAACAGCGCGCTTCAAAACCGGCCGGAAGTGAAAAAGGCGCACATTCAGGTAGAGCAGGCGGACTATGACGCGCGCGCGAAAAAGGCCGAGTATATTCCCGAGTTGAGCCTGGCTTTCAACTACTACACGACCGCGAATTTCGAAAATATCCTGCCAAGCAACGTCGGAACGGCGGGGCTGTCACTCCGCTGGGAACCGTGGGATTGGGGCCGTAGACGGCACGAATATGCAGAAAAGAAAGTAAAGGAAGAACAAGCCAAGGTTGGAGTGAACGCCACCGAACGCAGCGTGCTTCTGGAAGTGAGAAACGCGTTCCGGCAACTTGAAAATAGCCGGCGGCAATTGGCATCGACCGATGCCACAGACCTCACGGCGCGGCAACGGCTCAAAGAAGTTCAGGAACAAGTGAAGCGTCAGGCGGTATTAAGCCGCGATTTGTTCCAAGCACAGTCGGAGCTAGCTTCTGCCGACAGCGGTCAACAGCGTGCCCTCGCTGCGTTCTGGAAGGCAAGGGCCGATTTGAAAAAAGCGATTGGAGAAGAGTGATGCGGATATTTATTGGAGTGTTGAGTATTGCTTCGTTTGCAGGTCTCGCCGGCTGCGCGACAAAGAAACAGGCAGATCCTGAGCCGGTCCCGGTTCAAGTGGAGACCGTTACGACTCAGCGGGTACAGCCCAGCTGGAATTACTCTGGCGAAATCCGTCCAGACATCGGTGTGCAACTGGCGTTCAAGGAGCCTGGGTATATAGCCACTCTTTATCGCGTCAAGGGAGCCGATGGACGCTTGCGTGACCTGCAGGCCGGCGACGAAATACCGGCTGGAGCGGTGTTGGCGCAGTTACGACCTTCTGATTACCAGGCGTCGTTCACCTCGGCGATGGGCCAGCAGAACGCGATGGAGGAGGCACTCGAAGCTTCTCAGGCGGAGCTCGAGCGAATCAAGGCTACTCAAGCGAAAGCTGACCTTGATTTCGACCGGGCACAGGCCTTGTACGCCGCAAAAGCTATGACTCGTCCTGATTACGACTCAGCGGTAGAGCAGCATCTGGCGTCGGCCGCCAGTGTGGAGGCTGCCACGCGACAGATCGAAGCGCGTCGTGGCCAGTTGCACGCGGCACTCGGGCAAGCATCCTCGGCACGGATCAATCTTGCGGATACGAAGCTGATCGCTCCAATGCCAGGAGTCATTGTTGAGAAGAATATCGAGCGCGGCACGTTGGTGAGCGCAGGCACAAACGCTTTCGTTCTCGACGACACGCGATTTGTGAAAGTGAACTTCGGAGTTCCCGACACCATGTTGGCTTACCTTAAGCCAGGAGCTGAGGTCCCTGTGCGCCTCGATGCCTTGCAGGGGCAGACACTCATGGGGCGCATCACGGAGATCGCCGCTTCTGCGAATCGAGAATCGCGGGTCTTCAATATTGAAGTTACTTTGCCTAACCGGGATCGATCGCTCAAAGTGGGCATGACCGCAAGTATCCGCATCGATCGCGGCGATCCGCACACGGTGCCCGTGGTGCCAATGACTGCCTTGATGACCGTGCAATCCGGTTCAAACAACTACTCACTCTTCACCGTTACCGAGCGCGGCGGAAAGCAGTTTGCGCAGTTGAAAAGTGTGAGGATCGGCAAGACATTCGGTAAGTCAGTCGTCATCGACGAAGGTCTCACGCCGGGAGAACGAATCATCGTCAACCGCACCAACCAGCTAAGCGATGGAAGCCCTATCCGGGTGGTTAACTAGGAGGCCCAGGAATGACACACGAACACAACGAGCAGTCCACAGAGAAGAAACAAAATCTTGCCCGCTTCTTTATCGAGCAGCGCCACGTTGCCTGGGTATCTCTCGCAGTCGCAATTGTTTGGGGTATATACGGACTTCTGAATATGCCGCAGCGGAAAGACCCGGACATCCCGGTACGTCAGGCGATGGTGATCGTACCCTGGCAGGGAACATCGTCGGAACAAGTAGAGCAGTTGGTAACCAGAAAGATCGAGCAGGCTCTTGCTTCGAATCAGTGGGTGACTGAGATCAAGAGCGCTTCTAGAACGGGATCGACTATGGTCCAGTTCGAGTTGGCGGAAAAGGGTAAGTACGACCGGGATAAAGAACTGGACGACGTAAAGACCAGGCTGGACGCCATTCACGACCTTCCCCAGGGGGCCGGGCCGATTCTTTATATCAAAGATTTCGGAGATACGTCCGCATTGATGCTTACTGTAGCCAGTCCATCGGCTGACCCGGCTCAGATTGAGTGGACCAGCAAGATGGTCGAGGCTCAGATTCGGAGCCTTCGAAATCTTCTACCGACGCAGTCGCAACCACGGCGTTCAATTGTGATCGCCTTTCCCAAGTCGATCGATAATGCCGAGGTGCAGCGCAAGCTGTCCTGGGTAGCCCAGGATTTGGTCGCTCAGCAACTTTGCGCGGACGTCCGGCCGTTTTCGGGTGAAGGGTTCACAGGAGTGGACCTGACAACAAACCTCAGTTCTGCGGAACTCCAATCAGCCCTGAGGAAGTCTGCTGATCAGAACCTGCAGACGGACGAGTTTCATCCCGATGCGTGGCAACCTGCAATCATCGACAATCCGGCGGATACAGCCGCAGCCTTACAGACCGCTGCGGGTGACAAGTACACCTATCGCGATCTCGAAGATTTTACCGATACTATCCAGCGGAGCCTTAAGACGCTGCCGATTGTCTCCAACGTAGAGCGCTCCGGCGTGCTGGGTGAGAATGTGTTTTTGAACTTCTCACAGGAGCGTCTGGCGCAATATAAGCTGACGCCGGCGGATCTTCCTAAAGTTCTCGCAGCTCGTAATCTTCCAGACGGCGGCCAGACGCTCAATGCAAGCGGACGAACCGTGAGCATCAACACGACGGGCGAATTCAAGAGTACTGACGACCTGCGAAACATGATGATCGGCGCATCGCCAAATGGAACGCCGCTCTACTTGCGAGACCTCGTGGATATTGAAAGGGGATATGAAAATCCGCCTTCGTTCCTGAACCGCTATACCCGCAGCGGTAAAGACGGTAAATGGATCACCACGCGAGCGATTACCCTTTCTGTGCAGATGAGAAAAGGAGAGCAGATCAGCTCTTTTGGCAAACAGGTGGATGCCAATCTGGAGAGCGTCAGAAAGACACTCCCGGCTGATCTGATTCTGGCGCGAACCTCAGACC
>NZ_JBFRCY010000494.1:0-3545 GCF_052113305.1 Terriglobus sp. YAF25 | reverse complement strand
CTATCTGGCCCAGCATCCTCCTGTCCCACTTGGGCAGATCAACCTGAATCTGAACTTTGACGAGATTCTGCCGCTGGGGATGGGCTCAGAGCTTCATGCGGGCGGTGTGCAGCGCACCAGCTTTTATCCCACGATGGAGGCGGCCGGAAAGAAGTTCGGATATACGATCCCGGCACCTCGGCCTGATGTGAGCGGAGGCTACTACCGCTCCGATCACTTCTCCTTCGCGCATGCAGGTGTCCCGGCCTTTTCGCTCGGCCAGGGCGGGACCTACAAGGGGCATGACAAGGATTGGGGACGCAAGCAAGCTGAGCTTTTCAATCAGAACGACTATCACAACGTGAGTGACAACTTCCGTCCTGAGTGGGACTTCAGCGGGTTGGCGAATCTGTGCCGGCTGGGGATTGAGCTGGGGTATGTGTCGTTGACGCAGCCGCCGATTACGTGGAATCCGGGAGATGAGTTTGAGGCGGCGCGGAAGCAAAGCTTGAGCAAATGAATGATTGAAGAATTGAATGATTGAATAAGGTTCGAGCTGGCGCTCGAACGTGGGGGCACCCCAGCGCATGGGCCTGTCAAAAGCAGGTCCTTCGCTTTGCTCAGGATGACAAGCAAAGTTCGAACGGAAGAAGAAAGCCCCAGGGTCTCCGGGGCCTTCTGATTTATTCAATCATTCCTTCATTCAATTTGTTTCTACGCGAACTGCTCCAAAAAGCGCATGTCGCCGGAGTAGAACTGGCCGATGTCGCCTACGCCGTAGAGCATCATGGCGATGCGCTCTACGCCCATGCCGAAGGCGAAGCCTGAGAGCTTCTTCGCGTCGTAGTTGACGAAGCCGAAGACGGCTGGGTCGACCATGCCGCAGCCCAGCAGTTCGATCCAGCCGGAGTACTTGCATTTGCGGCAGCCCTTCTGGCCGCAGAACGGGCAGCTGATCTGCACGTCGGCGCTGGGCTCTGTGAATGGGAAGAACGAGGGGAAGAAGCGTGTCTTCACGTCCGAACCGAAGAGCGCCTTCATCGCGTGGTCCAGCGTTCCCTTCAGGTCGCTGAAGGTGATGTTGGTATCGACACAGAGTCCTTCGACCTGATGGAAGACCGGCGAGTGGGTGGCATCGGCGGCATCGTTGCGGTGCACCTTGCCGGGGATCACGATGCGGAGGGGCGGCGGCTGCTTCTCCATGGTGCGAATTTGCACCGGAGAGGTGTGTGTGCGCATGAGCAGGCGCTCGCGCAGCGGCTTGCCTTCCTGCCCGGCGATCACCAGAGTGTCCTGGGTATCGCGAGCGGGATGGTTCGGAGGGAAGTTCAGGCTTTCGAAGTTGTAGAAGTCGGTCTCGACCTCCGGGCCGGTGCCGACGGAGTAGCCCATTGCCTTGAAGACGCCGACGACCTGCTGCATGGTCTTGACCAGCGGATGCTCCACACCGATGCGAGGGGAGATGCCGGGCAAAGAGATATCGAGGGATGCCGCTTTCTTATCACTGCCGACGGCAGAGCCACCTTCAAGAGCGGCCTCGATCTCCTGCTTCAACTGGTTGAAGCGCATGCCCAGGGCCTTCTTTGCCTCGACGGGAGCGGTCTTCAGCCATGCATCGCTGACCAGCTTCAGCCGGCCCTGTTTGCGTCCCAGCCACTCCAGGCGGAAGTTCTCCACGGCTTCGGGAGAGGCAAGGGTGGCCGCTTCGCGGCGCACCTCATCCAGCAGGCCGGTGAAGGCCTGGTCCAGGGCAGCTTCGCTGTAGTCGTTCAGTTGCGGAATCAAATCACTCATACGCCGTGTATCAGGATAAATGGCTCCGTTGGGGCGAATGGAAGAATTGAATGATTCAGGTTCCCGCATCATCACGACCGGTGTTGCTGCTGGAGACACCGGTCACGATGATGCGCACTTCAGCCAGCATGACTAGAGGGGAATGATTGCCGAGAGGACGACGATCAGCATCATGGCACCAAGGATCAGACTGCGCCTGTCTTCCAGGGCGTAGACCACGGGATCTTCGTCCAGATCGCCGCGTGAGGCCACCATCCAAAGCCTGCTGACCCACAGGATGATGATCGGGATCAGCAGCCACAGGCGGGTGATGTGCGGATACAGGTTCTGCGCGGTCAGTGAGTTGAGATAGAGCGCCAGAACGACGACGGCCGCGTATCCGCTGGCCGCGCCGAAGGTACGCAACTGCTCCAGATCGCTGACCCGGTAACCGCGTCCGGCGGCGTTGTCTTTTTCGCGGGCGCGCAGGTTCTCCAGTTCTGCAAATCGCTTGGCGAAGGCCAGCGAGAGGAAGAAGAAGATGCTGAAGGCGCCCAGCCAGGTGGTGACCGTAATCCCCGTCGACACCGAGCCAACGACGATGCGTACGGTGTAAAGCATAGAAAGGACGATGACATCCACCAGCATCATGCGCTTCAGCCGGAAGCTGTAGCTGAGCGTCATGGCGGCGTAGATCGCCAGCCACAGAAGGAACTTATGGGGTTGCTGCAACCAGGTGTAGCTCGGAACCGCRTGGAAGAGATAGGGAAGCGCAACCGCCAGAAGGACCGAGACTGCCAGGAAGCTGGCAATGATGGCGAAACCGGCCCCTACGCTCAGGTCGGCTGCGGCAAACGGGCGCAGACGTTTGCGCGGGTGCCTGCGGTCGACTTCTAAGTCCAATAGATCGTTGATGATGTAGGTTGCCGATGCGCAGAAGCTAAAGCTCAGAAAGGCGACGGTGGCGCCGACAACGGTATTCCAGCGGATCTGGTGCGCCAGCAGCAGTGGCAGGAAGATCAGGACGTTCTTGGCCCACTGGTGAATACGGATGGCCTTGAGGAAGGCCTTCAGCGCTGGTTTCTTGTCCTCGAATACCCGCACCGGGACGGTGCCGGAGCGCTTCATGGCGACTTTCAAGCGTCCGTGCGGGTTGGCGACCATCGGCGTCTCGCATGCGGCCAGAAGCCTGGCGTCGGGCAGAGCGTTGCCGATGTAGCAGAAGCCCCCAGGGAACATTTCCTGAAAAGCTGTGAGTTTATTTTTTCCGGCCAGATTGATCTTACCGTCGCTGGCCAAAACGCCATCAAAGATACCCAAGTGGCTGGCCACACGGTCAGCGAGAGCTTTCTCGGCGGCCGTAGCCAGATAAATCTTCCGTCCGCGGGCTTTTTCTTCGCGCAGGTACTGCAGGAGCACGTGATTGTAGGGCAGATGCGCGGCATCGAGCATTACGACTGAGGTGACATTTCGTTTGAAGGCGGCTTTGCCCTGGCGCAGCCAGCCGAAGGCCTTCAGAATGCTGCCCGGCGAATGCCGCAGCATGACCATCAGAGCGTCGTGCAGGGTATCGCTTTTTACGAGCGTTCCGTCCAGATCTACACAAAGTGGTACGTCCACTCGCTGGGTTGGAGCGTCTATCGTTTGAAGTTCTACTGGCAAGATCACCGCCTTAGGCTATGGCTCGATTATAAATTCGCGTCAGTTTTGAGAAACCTTCTGCGGGGGTCGTCCGTATTTTGAAGTACGCTTGCACTAGCCCCCAGGACAATTTCCTAGCTCTGTCCGGGGAG
>NZ_JBFRCY010000493.1:0-3552 GCF_052113305.1 Terriglobus sp. YAF25 | reverse complement strand
GGCTGCACACAGCTCGCGTCGCCATCCATCGCACGGAGTATCCGGAGCGCGATCTCTGCATCGTCGACATTCTTCCCGCAGGATGCTCCAAAGGCATTGCCCTGGAGCGGCTCGCCCGCAGCCTGAATCTTCCCATGGGGCAGACGCTCGCGGTCGGAGATAACTGGAACGATCTTTCGATGCTGCAGACCGCGGGGAGCGCAGCTCTAATGTCCAACGCTCCACCGGATTTACTTGCTCTCGCGCGCCGGCACGGATGGCGCGTTCTGCCATCTCATGCGGAGGATGGCGTCGCGCAGTTGCTGGAAGATTTGCTCGGGACGGCAAAATAGAGTATGGACACGAATTCTCTCGACCTCCCAGCCGGAAACTTCAAAGCCTACCTTTTTGACATGGACGGCACCATCGCCGATACCATGCCGCTGCATTTCGTCTCCTGGACGCAGGCCGTGGAAGAGGCCGGCGGTACCTTTCCGGAAGATCTCTTCTATGCCTGGGGCGGCGTTCCCCTTATCGGGGTGGTGGAGAATCTGAATCGGCATTTCGGCTATAAGCTCGATCCGGCCGCGGTTGCCCATCGCAAGGAAGACCTGTATCTCAGCATGCTGGACCAGGTCACACCCGTAGCCTCGGTGCTCGAGCATGTCCATGCGCAGTTCGGCAAAATCCCGTTCGCCATCGTCTCCGGATCTCCGCGCGATTCCATTCGCCGTACACTCACCACGCTTAACCTGCTGAGTTACTTCCCTGTCATCGTCGGCGCTGAGGACTACAAGCAGGGCAAACCCAATCCCGAACCATTCCTGACCGCCGCTGCGAGGCTGAACGTCGCGCCAGTAGATTGTCTCGTGTTCGAGGATGCCGACGCCGGCATCCGGGCCGCCGAGGCTGCCGGAATGCAGTGGGTTCACGTCCCCAGCTAGAGCATTTTCCCTGTTGCTGGGTATCCCGGAAGAGGCGTGCCGCGGCGTTTTCATTGCGGAAAACGCCCATAGATGCCGAAGCCGACACTGCACCTACAGGGAAACGCTCTACCGTCCCACCCTGCAATCCTGAACCTGTTCAAAATTTTGCGACCCTAGCATTCCCTGGCCGCATCTATTAAACTGAACGCGTTCAGTAAGGCGCGCCGAAAGGAGAACCAAACCCATGTATCTCGTCGGTTGCTATATCGCCTATCTGCTGCTCAGCCTTGTCACTGTCGTCTGGGTCGCACGGACCCTTCATAAGAATGGCCGCGTCTTTCTACTCGACGCCTTTCACGGTAATACCGGGTTGGCCGATTCCGTAAATCATCTCCTCGTCGTCGGCTTCTATCTCATCAACATCGGCTATGTGACGCTGGCTCTTCGCGAAGGCAATCCGGTCACAAATGTGCAGCAGGCCATTGAGTTGATCAGCACCAAGATCGGAACCGTTCTGCTGATTCTGGGCCTGATGCACTTCTTCAACATCTTTCTCTTCAACCGCGCGCGGAAAGCCGCGCGTCACCCCAGGACACCCGCGGAGCAGGCATACTACACTCAACGCTTTGCGCCGCAGCAGGCAGAACCGCAGACTGACACACAATGATCACCAAGACGCAAAAATCCGAAGAGACGCGGGCGCTGATCCTCTCCACGGCGCTCGCCCTCTTTCGCGAACAGGGCTTTGAGAAAACCACCATGCGCGAGATCGCCGCTGGAGCTGGCGTCGCCCTGGGAGCAACGTATTACTACTTCGCTTCAAAGGACGCGCTTGTTCTTGCCTTCTATGCTCAATCACAGGCGGAGCTCGAGCCTCTGCTGACCGAGGTACTTGCTCGCAAACATAAAAATCTTCAAGCCCGCCTGCATGCCCTCATCACAACCAAGCTCGAGCACTTCCGGCCGAACCGTTCGCTGCTCTCAGCCCTGGCAGCCCATACCAACCCCGGCCATTCGCTCTCACCTTTCAGCGACGACTCTCGCGCTATCCGGGAGCGCGATATTCAAAGCTTCCAGCAGGCACTCGATGCCGATAAAGTGAAATACCCAGCCGACCTGGCGCACCACCTCCCGGCTGTGCTCTGGGTCTACCAGATGGGCATCATCCTTTACTGGGTCTACGATCAAAGCCCTTCGCAGCGGCGCACGTTCAAGCTCCTGGAAAAGTCGTTGCCTATTGTCACCAGACTCATTCAGGTCTCTACACTTCCGCTGATGAAACCACTCCGCAAACTCACGGTAGAGCTGCTTGAGACCATCTATGGCGCTGACTAGAGCATTTTCCCTGTAGGTGTAGAGGAGGGGCTTCCGCATCTATGGGCGTTTTTCGCAATGAAAACGCCGCTGCACACGCCTTCCGGGATATCCGGCAACAGGGAAAATCCTCTAGAGCGTGCCCTTAGCAACCCGGGACACGATTCTGTCCTCTCATCTCCCGCAGGAGATGGAATATGTCGAATCGACCTAATCTTGGCCGAGGGCTTCTGATTGGCGCCACTGCCGGTGTTGCCGCAACCCTTGTCATGGATCAGTTTCAGAAATTTGCGGCAGCCGGACAGAGAGCCATCGAGAAGCAAAAGAAACTTGCCGAAGGCGAGTCAGAGTGGGCAATCGCGCATGAGCGGGTAGCGCAGGAACAACAGGAACAGCAGCAGGAAGACTCCACGGAAAAAGTAGCCCGCCATATCTCCCGGGCCATAGGAACCCGGCTTCCGAACGATCAGAAAAGGCATGCTGGACAGGCGGTGCACTACGCCTTCGGCACGCTTATGGGAGCGGTATACGGTGTCGCAGCAGAGCTTGCTCCGGAGGTCACCACGGGCGGTGGAACGGCCTTTGGCACCCTGCTCTTTCTCGGTGCAGATGAGGTTGCCGTACCTGCCTTCAGGCTGTCTCCTCCTCCGAACATGACTCCAGCAGGAGCGCACCTGCAACACTGGGCTGCTCACGTTGTTTATGGAGGCACCCTGGAACTGACACGCAATCTGCTCCGCCGTCTTGCATGAAGCAAAATGGAAGGTATGGCACAGGACCTCGCTGGAACCTTCCTCTCCTTTTCAGAACGCCGCATAGGCCTTGCGGTGAAGAACATTCACGATTGCATTGCCCGGCTCACCGACGATCAGCTTTGGCAACGAGGCGGCGACTATGAGAACTCAGTTGCTAATCTCCTGCTGCATCTGGCCGGGAACATCCGCCAGTGGATCATGCATGGCGTCGCCGGAGACCCCGATATCCGTCAGCGTGACGAAGAGTTTTCGCTCGCCATTCGTCTGCCGCGCGAAACCGTGCTGCGCATCTTCGACACGACTCTGGAAGAAGCACGCAGTGTCATCGCCGGCCTGCCTCACGACGACCTGATGACGATGACCGACCCGCAACCAGGAGGCAGTTGGGGAGCCGTCTCCAAGTTAGAAGCCATCTACCTGGTCGTAGGTCATCTGCAGCAACACACCGGTCAGATCATTCTGCTCACCAAGCAGATGACCGCGACGGATCTGGATCTCACGATGCCGAGGAAGCGCTAAAAGGCGGTTGGATTGTTGAATAGTTGAATGCTTGAATAGTTATTCGCGTGCTGCACAAT
>NZ_JBFRCY010000492.1:0-3560 GCF_052113305.1 Terriglobus sp. YAF25 | reverse complement strand
GGTCTACGCCGCCAGATCGTCCAGGTGTGGGAGGCGCTCAAGACAGCCTCGCGAGGATAGCTCTCCCGGGCCTAGAATCTTCTAAAGCCTGAACTTCACAGGCGAAGGAAACGTAAAGGAAGTTATATGAAGATGCGTCGCATACTGCTCGTGCTCCTTCTCGTGGGCGGCTTCTACCTGCTGACCAACTACATGGTCCCGTCAGGAGCCATCGGTAACTGGGTCAAGAGCGCCTTCCCGTCGCTACCGGGAAATGGAACAACTGCAGTCAATGGCCCTCTGGGTAACTTTCACATGACCGTCGCCAACGCCGCGCCGGAGTTCGACAGCGAAGAGCAGAACAATATCAACGTCTATAAGCGGACGCTGCCCAGCGTGGTGAACGTTACTTCCACCACCGTGGCCTTCGACTTCTTCTACGGCCCGGTCCCACAGCAAGGCATGGGCACGGGCTTCATCATCGACAAAGAGGGCCACATCCTCACCAATAACCACGTGATTCAGGATGGCCAGCGCATCGAAGTCACGCTGAGCGACAAGCACAAGTACAAGGCCAACGTAGTTCAGGTGGATAAGAGCCATGATCTCGCATTGCTGCAGATCAATGCGCCGAACCTGGCTCCTGTCACCCTGGCCGACTCCAAGAACATCGTCGTTGGACAGAAGGTCTACGCCATCGGCAATCCCTTTGGCCTGAACGGAACCATGACGCGCGGCATCATCTCTGCCCTTCGTTCCGTCCGTGGACCGACAGGAGCGGCGATCGACAACGCCATCCAGACCGATGCCGCCATCAATCCCGGTAACTCCGGCGGACCGCTGCTGAACTCACGCGGCGAGGTCATCGGGATCAACACGATGATCGCCTCCAACGGCAGCGACCAGAGCGCAGGTATCGGCTTCGCCATTCCCATCAATACTGCCCGCGCCTTCGTTGATGACCTGGCCCGCTACGGCCACGTTCGCCGCCCCGCGCTCGATGTCGTCACGTTGCCCATCGGCCCGGACATCGCGGACCAGCTTGGCCTCGCGGCCGACTACGGCGTCCTGGTGGAGCGGGTGCTCCCCGGCGGTGCGGCAGAACGCGCCGGACTGAAAGGCGGCTCACAGCGCGCCTACATGGGCAATACTCCGGTAATGATCGGCGGTGACCTCATCGTCGCCATCGACGGACAGGAGATCACCAGCCAGCAGGACGTCTCCGACGTGATGAACTCCCACAAAGCAGGCGACACGGTGACAGTCACCATCTTCCGCGCTCGCAAGAAAGTCGAGCTGCGCGTCACCCTGAGCGAAGCCAGCGAGCGCCAGACATAGTACCGCCACCAATCTGGGCGCCCCATCCATAACTGCGTAGCAGGATGGGTGGGAATGCGGACTCTGGCGAACTTGATTCGCCGGGTGAACTATTCGAGCGAAGCTCGAACCGGTGGGAGCCGTGGGCTTTACAGCCCACGGTCTATCAACTCAATATAGAAACGGGCTTTAGCCCTGGGCCTTCTCTGTTAATCAGGAAAAAGCCCATTTATTTTTATGCCTTTATCAGCGGGCTGAAGCCCGCTGCTCCCACCAGACATCGGTCGAACAGCAGATTTCTCCGCTCTCTTCATTCGCTACGAAATGACAAACAAAAAAACGCTCCGCATTTCTGCGGAACGTTTTCTATTCACGCCAACCCTTACTGCGTAGCCCCAGTCTCAAAGAACTTCGTCGCCTGCCCGCCGATCACGCGATACATCGCAAACGATCGCGCCTGCTCTCCGCGCAGTTCCATCACCAGGCTGGCACGATTGGATGCCTCCGCGTCCACAACACCAACCAGATGCATCCGCGGCGTTGTATCCATGTGGATCGCATCGGTCACCGTCTTTATCGCCACCTGTGGTTCGCCGAAGCTGTCATTCTGCGCAACCACCGTGACATACTTCACCGGCGCCCCTCCCTCACCATTCGTATGAGCCTCCAGCACAAAGACCGGTGCGCTGTTATAGCTGAGCTCAAAGGCGGAAAACTTCTCATCGGCGAGTTTCACAGCCGGAGCCTCAGCCACCGGAGCCGCCTTCAGCTTGCTGCGCGCTCCGGTCGAACGGCTCACACCACCAGTCTTGATCGGCGCAGGAGTAGCAGCCGGAGGCGGAGCGACCAGCGACATGGCCACCTTCTCCAGCTTGGTCTGAATCTCTGTCTTCTCTGAAGGATCGCGGAAACGATAGGTGAAGTCGTGGATCTCGCGCGACGCGGCATCGCTCACGGCAACGATCTGATGCAGGTTGGCCGGCATGCCACTCAGCTGCGGCGCCTCGGCCAGCTTCGCCGGCTTGCCGCGCATGATCTTCGGACGATCAGGGTCGTCGTTCAGATCCCCCAGCGTCTGCACGTTGGCAGTGTCGTTCTTGATCGCGTCGCGCTTCTCCTTCTCCGTGCGCTTCTTCAGCGTCGGACGATCGGCGTCGTCGGATGGATCGTCCCCGACGCCAGTGACACCGCTCTGATCCTTATCTTTGCCGTTCTTGCTGTCCTTCTTATCCTTCGAGTCCGATTTGTCCTTCTTATCTTTATCCTTGCGGCCGAGCTTGGGACGGCTGTCATCCTTGTCGGTGGATTCCAGGACAACCTTCTGCGGAGCCTTCGGCTTGTCCACCGGTAAAGGCTGCCACTTGCCATATCCCATCCATCCCTGGTCGTACACGCTGCTGACGGCAGCGTCCGGCTTCAGGTTGCGGGCGAAGTCCAGGTCGAGCAATCCCTTGGGCTCGCCGGAGTCCTGCAGCTCATACACAACGTCCGTGCTCAGTGCCAGGGGGACAGGCCGCGCCAGGTAAAGGCCGGCATCCTGATAATCTCCGTCGACGAAGAGCGAGACAGGGACCAGGCGGCTCGCCAGCGGTTTCTTGATATCGTCGCCGGTCCACTCATAGACGCCAATCGCACGGGTGACATTGTCTTTCTTAGCAACACGGTGCATCTGGGCGGGTGCCGCAGCCACCATCGCCGCCACGGCGGCGAATCCGATTCCTCTGGAAACTTTCATCACACTCATAAGACGGCCAATCTCGCGGTTCCGCTACCTTGCAGCCCTGCCTTGCGGCTCAGACCGCAGGCGCTGTACCTTTGCATCCATGCCACCACAAGCAGGCGACGTTATCGAAGACTTTACTCTCAACGATCAGGACGGCAACCCGGTCACCCTCTCCAGCTTTGACCCCAAACCTGTCGTTTTGTTCTTTTACCCCAAAGCAGATACCCCTGGCTGCACCATCGAAGCCTGCGGCTTCCGGGACGCCATCGACAAGCTGAAAAAGGCGGGCGTGGTCGTTCTGGGCATCTCCCGCGACACCGTGAAGGCACAGAAGAAGTTCGCCGAAAAATACGACCTGAACTACCCCCTCCTGGCCGACCACGACCAGAAGATCTGCAACTACTTCGACGTCATCAAGCAAAAGACCATGTACGGCAAGCCGGTAACCGGAATCGAACGTACCACCTACCTGATCGGCCCCGGCCGCAAACTGCTGCACATCTTCCCCAAAGTAAAGCCGGAAGGCCACGCCGAAGAGGTC
>NZ_JBFRCY010000491.1:0-3564 GCF_052113305.1 Terriglobus sp. YAF25 | reverse complement strand
GCCTATGACTGGCAAGCACGTAGAGGCGGGCCGTTCGACGAGTGATAAATCGCCAATGCGCTCACCGACACCGCATTAGTAACGATATGTCGGCTTATCGTAAATGCGAATAACTCCGTTTGCATGGGCTCTACCGAATTTCTCAATACATCCTAAAACGTGAGTCCAGGCCGAAGCCTCTATTCAATCCTGCTGAGATCGGTGTCGGGCGCGGGGTAGCCTAACGTACGGCACATAGAGACGATCTGACCCTTGTGATGGAAGGCGTGAGTCAAGACGTGATGAAGGATCAGTGCCGGGGTGCGAATGGCCGTGTCCCCGTCCGGGAAATGCAGTTCTGCATTTGTGTTGAGTTGCTCGTCTGTCAGGTCTGACAGGTAGGCAAGCGTGTTTGCGCCGACGCAGTGTTGCAGGCGCCTGGCATCGGGAATGGTAGACCAGTCGGCGGGATCCTCATCCTGGAACGGAGTTGCCTGGAGGGTATGGATCCAAAACGCTTCGCAGTTGAAGATATGAATGACCTGAGCGCGAAGCGTTGGGAGACCGAAGCCTGGAAGTTCTTTCACGTACTCTTCTTCGGGGATCGTCGAGAGATGATCGAGCAGAAGAGTGAGGCTGGAATACGTCCAGCGATGCAACTTGCGGATTCCGGTGAGAGTGAACAGGAGCAGCCTCCTTTCGGTTCGGATTCATTGTAAGTCCGAAACCTGGGGCGGCACCCCGGGCTGGTATGGAGCGCGCCGTTGGCGCTTCAACAGAGGTTCCGGCGGGCTTCAGGCGGCGACGGAAGCGCTTGAGGTGTCGGCCTGCTCGGCCGGAATGAGGATTGAGAAGACGGTTCCGCGATGGTCAGCGTTTATGGAGCTGCGAACGCGAACGGCCCAGCCATTTTTTCTGACGAGCTCTTGCGTAACCCACAGGCCGAGGCCTGTGCCGGTTTCTCCTTTCGTGGTGACGAAGGGTTCGAACACAGTCGGCAGCAACCGGGGATCGATCCCCGAGCCGGTGTCTGCGATGGTCAAGCTCAGGTACCGTCTGTCTGGCATCTTCGAGCTGTGCCAGGAACCAATTCTCAGTCTTAGCTTTCCCCCGGTGCGCATCGCATCGAGTGAATTACTGATGAGATTGGCGATAACCTGCCGCAACTCTCCTGGATTGGCATAAACAGAAACTAGAGCGGAACGTGCTTCTTTATGCACGTCGACCCGCGCCGATATCAGACGCGAGTGATACAGCGTCAGCATGGAGTCCAGTACGGCGCTGACGTCGACCAGTACCGGCTTATTGGGTTCGCGGTAATAGCGCAACGTGTGTTTGGCGATCTCGGTCACTCGCGCGAGCTCCTGCTCGGCCTGGCCGAGATAGATCTGCGCGTTCTCCGAAGATGTTTCCGAGCGCAACAGATAAAGCAGGTTGGTCACGGATTCCAACGGATTGTTGATCTCGTGGGCAATGCTTGCCGCCAGGCGGCCGGTAACGGCCAGTTTCTCCGCGCGGCGGAGAGCATCCTGAGCTCGCACCATCTGCTCCATCTGGTCCCGTACCTGATATTGGCGCTGCCTTCCACGCAGGGCGACTTCGAGCGTGCTGAACAGGGTTTCCGGACGAAGCGGGCGCTCCAGAAGAAGCACGTTGCCGAGCGGCATCCGCAGCTTGCGAAGCCGTTCACTCTCGGCCGTAACCCGGCCGCCGGAGACCATAAGGATGACCGGAAAGTCTGACCATGCCGGTTGTTCCTTCAGCGCTGATTCCAGTTGTTGGATTGCGGCGCCTGTCAGTGCTTCCTCGGTGACGATGGCCGCGCCGGTGCCGAGGCGTATGTTCTCTGCCAATTCCGAGACGGAGTTCACGATATGGCAAGGCTTGCCCATTTTCTCCAGAAGACTGGCGATCAACGACGCATCGCGTCCTGTAGGAGCCAGAACGAGGGTGCGTGTTTCACGAGACGTCGTTTCATTTGCGGCGATCAGAAGAATCCTCCTGGCTCGTAGAACCCGTGAACGTCGGGTTCCCGGTAAGGATGCCTTCGAACTCCTGCAGTGGAGGCCCGACCCTGATGCCACCGTTGCGAAAGATTAGCTCGCGGATGGTGCGTTCATGTGGTCCACTGCGTTTTTTAACGACTGAGAGTGCCTGGCGGATTGCTCCTGCGCGCTCAAAATAACGGAAAAGAAGAACCGTGTCTGCCAGATAGCTGACGTCAACGGGAGAGTTGGTGATCCCGATGAAGCCATGCTGTGCCAGCGTGAGCAACGTTACGATGCCCTGCTGCCCGAGGTAGGCTAACAATTCGTGCAGTTGCATGGCGAGAAACTGTTCATGCGGCATGGCGTTGAGCAATCCGTTCATGCTGTCGATGACAACCATTCGGAGATCTTGTTCGTCGACGAGGCCCCTGATGCGGGAGACGAACTCTCCGGGAGAGAGCTCGGCGGGATCGATCTGGTGAATCTCAAGCATGCCGCTTTCCATTAGCCCGGTAGGATCCATACCCAGGCCCTGTCCGCGCTCAACCAGCGTTGCAAGCGCCTCATCAAACGTCAGGATGACCGCCTTCTCGCCGCGTTGGGCCGAGGAGACGGCATAGCGAAGCGCGATGGTTGATTTACCGCAACCAGCCGGCCCGATGAGGAGAGTACTTGTCCCCGTATCAATTCCTCCGCAAAAGAGGTCATCCAGCTCTCGCAGGCCGCTCACGATAGGGGCTCGTTTAAAACCGGGCTTGTGCTCGGCGGCGATCAGGCGCGGGTAGATCTTGATTCCACCGGTCTTGATGGTGTAGTCGTGGTAGCCTTCGCGGAACTGAGAGCCGCGAAGCTTGTGGATCTCCATCCGGCGTCTTTTGATGCCATAGTCCCGTTCCAGGCTCTGCATTTTGATGACGCCGTGCGCGATGCTCTGGAGCTGGAGGTCGTTCACATCTCCTTCGGCGGTTCTGTCATCGAGCAGAAGGACAGTGCAGCTCCGGCCCGCGAAATACCGCTTCAATGCGAGAATTTGGCGACGGTATTTGAGCGGATCGCGGGCGAGCATGCGGAACTCTGAAAGAGAGTCGAAGACAACTCGTTGCGGGTTGATCTCCTCCACCTGCCTCAGGATGGAAGTCATGGTGTCTGCCAGTTCGACATCGGAGGGGTGAAAGACGGTGTACTGCGCGTCCGGGCCGAGATCCTCGTCGGAATGAATCATCTCGTAGATGGTGATCGGTTCCACGGACCAGCCATGGGATGCCGCCACCTGCTCCAGCTCAAGCTTGGATTCGGACAAGGTGACGTACATTCCTCCGTCGCCTTGCCTCACACCTTCAAGCAGGAACTGCAACGCGAGTGTCGTTTTGCCGGTCCCTGGATCCCCCTCCACAAGGTAGAGGTGGCCTTTGGGGAGGCCACCGTTCAGGATGTCATCCAGGCCAGCAAGACCCGTCAGGAGTCTGATTTCTTTGTTCGCAGACTGATTGTTGTTAGAGGAAAGGACTCCCGATATCCGGGGTCCCTCGCTCGATGGAAGCTTACCCATACCGCCCCTCCAACGGGTTTAGATGTCAATTTCCCCAAAAAGTCTGCC
>NZ_JBFRCY010000490.1:0-3579 GCF_052113305.1 Terriglobus sp. YAF25 | reverse complement strand
GGACTTTGTTGCCCAAAAGACTCATTTTTCCATTCAGGGCTTCCTCGGCGGCCATTTGTGCCAGCTCCGGAAGGTTATTGCTTTCAGAGAGATGCGCCAGAATGACGAACTGCGCTCCGCCGTCGTAGTCCTTGCCGAGAAAGTCCGCAGCGGCATGGTTGGAGAGGTGACCGACACGCGACATCACCCTCTGTTTCACGCTCCAGGGGTAAGGGCCGTCCCTCAGCATCTCCGGATCATGGTTGGACTCAAGCATCAGCACGTCACACCTTCGGACGGCCTGCTTGACGTTAGGGGGCATGTAGCCAAGGTCAGTGGCAATGGCGATGCGGCAGCCATCGGCCTCAAAGACGAAGCCGCAGGGGTCGGCGGCATCGTGGGGAATCGTGAATGGGGTAACGCCGATATCGCCGATGGCGAAGTGCTGTCCGGCGGAGAAATAGCCTACAGACGGCAGGCGAGCCGGATCGGCTTTTGGGGCGTCCGTGTCGTTCTCGATTTCGGTATCGTCCTCGATCTCCGCCTGCATTTCTACGGCTTCAGGTTCTGCGGTCGAAGCGGCATTGTCCGGGCCCTTCCCGTAGACAACTTCCATCTCCTGCTCGCGCTGGGCCAGCCATTGGGCATAGGTCATGCGGCGCTGCGGAGACATCTGCCGCACCCAGGCACGGTGTGTCTGCTCAGTAAAGTAAACAGGAATGCCTAGCTTGCGCGCCATCACCGGGAGCCCGTTTACATGGTCCTGGTGTTCGTGAGTGATCAGGATTGCGTCCAGTGCCTGCGGATCTTCGCCGGCCGCCCGCATGCGTTTCATCAGCTCGCGGCAGCTTAGGCCGGCATCGACCAGGATGCGGGTTGAGCGGGAGGAGACCACGGTGCTGTTGCCCTTGGATCCCGAAGCCAGCACCGTCATCCGCATGACGTTAACGATACGCCCCTCCGCTGTGCAAACGGAGGGGGTTATTTGGTTTGATACCCGGCTACTTTTTTGCCGAGCGAAGCGGCGCCAGGAAGTTGACCCGGCTGYGCATCACGATCTCTTCACGCTGGTTCAGGGTGAGGGTCTGAATGGTCACCACGCCGAAGTTCGGCCGCTTGTTGCTCTGCCGCACGCCAACGACCTCAGTATCCGTGTGCAGGGAGTCGCCCGGACGTACCGGCATGGTCCAGCGGATCTCTTCCACACCGGCGCCGATCATGCCCCCGGCAACCCGGATAGTCTCCACACGCATGCGCATCACGATAGCTGCGGTCAGCCAGCCCGAGGCCGCCAGGCCGCCGAAGAACGAGTTCTCTCCGGCCGTTTCGTCCAGGTGAAAAGGCTGAGGGTCGTATTTCTCGCCGAACTCTTTGATGTCCGCCGCGGTCACCTTCACGCTGCCGTGCGATTGAAACTTCTGCCCCAGGTGGAAATCTTCAAAGTAAAGCTCGTTCGCCATACGCTCCTCTTGTTGAGCGAAGTCTATCAAAGCGGGATGCGGACAAGCAGGCACGTAATGTTGTCGGCGCCGCCCATCACGTTGGCCTCGCCGATCATCGAACGGCAGACCAGCTCCAGATCGTCGCCCGCGGCCCGCAGATGCCGCGCCAGATCGCTATCCGACAGATCGCGGGTCAGGCCGTCAGAGCACAGCAGATACAGGTCACCGGGCAGCGCATCATCGCAGTGGACCTCGGTATCGATCTCGCTCTGAGAGCCGACGGCGCGTGTAATGACATTGCGGATGGGGGAGAACTCCGCCTCCTCCGGCGTGATAAGGCCGGCGCGGAGCTGTTCTTCGACCAAGGAGTGATCCTGGGTAAGGCGGTGCAGCTCGCCTTTACGCAAACGGTAGCATCGCGAGTCGCCCGCGTGCGCCGTCCATACTTCAAATGGTGCCTCATGGCCCTCCTCGCCGCGCTGCACGAGCAATGAGACCAGGGTCGTGCCCATACCGCGCAGGTCTGCCGAGGTCTTTGCCTTGGTGATGACGGCTTTGTTGGCTGCGGCGACGGCATCGTCAAGAAGTTGTGCCGGAGATGTGCGGCGTTTTGCTGCTCTCCGCGCGCCGAACTCTTTCAGAAAGGTCTCTACGGCAAGATGGCTGGCAATCTCACCGGCGGCAGCTCCGCCCATGCCGTCACAGACGACGAAGAGCCCGGCCTTTGCATCGGCGCCGCAGGCGTCCTCATTGCCTTTGCGGACACGGCCGACGTCCGACAGCATGGCGTGCTCAAGCTTCAGATCCCGACGGGCTTCCATCCACCACCGACGATACACGCTTCTGTGGAAGCGGCGATTGCATTTTTCAGCGCATCGGTTAGCCTCAAAGTCACTGTGGGACGAATTCTGCTCGGTGACAACCTCTCCAGACTCAAGAAGCTAGCTGCCGGCTCTGTTCCGCTGATCTACATCGATCCGCCGTTCAATACAGGCCGCATCCAGAAGCGGCAGCGCATCCGCACCGTCCGCGATGAGGTCAATGGCGACCGCAGTGGATTTGCGGGGAAACGGTATCGCACGGAAAAACTGGATGGTCCGGCGGGTTACCACGATATCTTCGATGACTTTCTCGGCTTTCTGCAGCCCCGCCTGCAAGAGGCCTACCGTGTGCTTTCGCCGGCAGGATCGTTTTTCCTGCACCTGGACCCGCGTGAGGTGCATTACGCCAAGGTGATGCTCGACGGTATCTTCGGCCGCGAATGCTTCCAGAACGAGATCATCTGGGCGTACGACTACGGCGCCCGGTCAAAGTCACGCTGGCCGGCCAAGCACGACAACATCCTCTGGTACACGAAGGATCCCGCGAACTTTACCTTCCATCTCGACGTTTGTGACCGTATCCCCTACATGGCTCCGAAGTTGGTCGGAGAACACAAGGCGGCAAAGGGGAAGACGCCGACCGATGTCTGGTGGCACACCATCGTCTCGCCCACAGGGAAGGAGAAGACCGGCTACCCGACACAAAAGCCTCTTGGCGTGCTGGAGCGCATCGTGAAGGTGCACTCCAATCCCGGCGACCTGGTGCTGGACTTCTTCGCAGGCTCAGGAACAACAGGAGAAGCCGCCATCCGCAACGGCCGCGACTTCCTCCTGATGGACTCAAGCAAAGAAGCTGTCGCCATCATGCGCAAACGCCTGGCGAAATGGATCAAGAAAAAGAAGTAGAAAGGGCGCGGTCATCACCGCGCCCCTTATTCAATCATTCAATCATTCAATTTCCCGTCGGGTTCTTCCAACTAGCAACCAGGAACTAGCAACCAGCAACTAGGGCGTATCGACATATTCACTTCCGCTGCGGGAGAGTTTTTTGTTGCAGTTTTTGCATGGGAGTATTGCGCTACGAGCTGACCGATGCTCAGTGGAATCGGATAGAAGGGTTGTTGCCAGGCCGAGCGGGTCATGTGGGCCGTCCTGGGGAAGATAACCGTCGGTTTGTGAACGGAGTTATTTGGGTAGTCCGGTCTGGGATGCGTTGGGCAGACCTGCCAGAGCGGTATGGCAAGTACAAGAGCGTCCACAAGCGGTTCGTTCGCTGGGCTCAGGCGGGGGTGTGGGATCGCGTCTTTGCGGACCTTGTCCGAGATAAGAAAAACCCG
>NZ_JBFRCY010000489.1:0-3581 GCF_052113305.1 Terriglobus sp. YAF25 | reverse complement strand
GTCCTGCGCTCCGGCCGTGTCGTTGGCGAAGCTCCGCGATCCGAGGTCACACGGCAATGGATCGTGGAACGCATGTCTGGCCGCGCCGACACCACGGACCTGCAGGTCCGTCCCGCTGCCTCCACCCAGGCCGTGCTATCAGTCCACCACTTAGAGCTCGGTTCCTCCTCCGCGGGTGAAGAATCGCAGGCAGCTCTGCATGAGATCTCATTCACCCTTCACAAGGGCGAAGTCTTGGGCATCTATGGTCTTCTCGGAGCGGGCAGAACCGAACTTCTGGAGACACTCGCGGGAAACCGCACACCGCTCGAGGGTTCCGTCCAGATCGAAGGCCGCACGCTCGCACTGAACTCCGTTGGCAGTGCGGTCAAGGCAGGCATTGTGCTTGTCCCGGAAGATCGCCAGCGCGACGGTCTGATCCCCGAGCTGTCGATCCGCGAAAATGTGGCCCTCGCCGCCTCGCACGGTCCTTTGCTCTCACGCGCGCACGAGACTGAGCTGGTCCGAAAGCTGGCGAAGGACCTGAACATCGCAGCCAACGACCTCGAACTGCCGGTCACCTCGCTCTCCGGCGGCAATCAGCAGAAGGTCCTCATCGCCCGCTGCCTTATGCGTAACCCGCGGGTCCTTCTGCTCGATGAGCCGACACGCGGGGTCGATGCCGGAGCCAAGGCAGAGATCTATCGCATCCTTCGCAAGCTGGCCGCGAACGGCCTGAGCATTCTGTTCACCTCGTCCGAGATTGAAGAGACGCGAACGCTCGCCGACCGCGCCCTCGTCCTCTGCCAGGGACGCATTGCAGCCGAGTTTCAGCATCACCAGTTGACCGACGAAGCCCTCTTCGCCGCAGCCAGCCCGAACGTGACCACAGGAAGCATCGCATGACCTCTATCTCCGCCACGCTCTCATCGTCCGATCGTCTGGCCAGCAGTGGAGCCCGCATCGCACTCATCCTGCTGCGTGCCCGTGCTGTCCTCGTGCTGGTGCTTCTGCTCATCCTCTTCTCTGCCCTGGCGCCAAGCTTTCTTACGGGCGCCAACCTGTCCATCCTGACGAAGCACGTCGCCATCTCCGCAATCCTCGCCATCGGCATGACCTTCGTCATCCTCTCCGGAGGCATCGATCTCTCCGTCGGCTCTGTTGCCGGTCTGGGCGGCATGGTTGCAGGCTACATTCTCACCCAGGGCATCGCCGTCGGCAGCACTACCTATCATCCCGGCGTCTTCGTCGCCATTCTGGCAACCATTGCTCTCTGCCTGCTGGTAGGAACGTTGAATGGCTGGTTGGTCTCACGCGCCGGCGTCGCTCCCTTCATCGCCACCCTCGGCACGCTCTATATCGCCCGAGGGTCTGCGCTGTTGATGTCGAACGGCAAGACCTTTCCGAACCTCGCGGCCCACGCGCCTTCCTTCGCCTTCATCGGCCAGGGCTTCCTGTTGCACATTCCCATCCCGGTCTGGCTCATGTTCTTGTTGTTCGCTGTCGCGGCATTCATCGCGGCCAAGACACCATTTGGACGTCATGTCTATGCCATCGGCGGCAACGAACGCGCCGCCCGCCTGGCCGGCATTGTTGTGCCGCGTGTGAAGATGTATACCTTTCTCTTCTCTGCGCTCTGCGCTGGGCTGGTTGGGCTCATCATCGCCTCGCAGCTCGAGGCCGCTCACCCGGCTACAGGAGAGAGCTTCGAGCTGAATGCCATCGCCGCCGTTGTTCTGGGCGGCACGTCACTCATGGGTGGACGCGGCTCCGTCACCGGCTCGCTGATCGGCGCCTTTGTCATCGGCGTACTGGCCGACGGCCTGGTGATGCTCGGCGTCTCCGAGTTCTGGCAGATCGTCATCAAAGGCGTCGTCATCGTTCTGGCGGTCGCCATCGATCAGCTGCAGTCGCGGTTGCAGGCAAAGTTCCTGCCGCTGTTGCTGCGCTCCAACCCAGGAGCCGGAGCATGAAGCTCGCGACACTGTTCGTGGTTGGCGCCATCGCTCTTACCGGCTGTCACCGTGAAGAGCTGTCGAAGCCGCTGATCGCCATCATCGTTCCCTCGCAGGACAACCCCTACTTCAAGGCCGAGGGCGATGCAGCCGCGGYCCGCGCGCAGCAGCTTGGCTACCGAACACGTATCGATGCACACAACGATGATGCCTACCGTCAGGACAACCTGATCGATGCCGCTATTGCTAGCGGAGCCAAAGCCCTTATCCTCGATAACGCTGGATCGGAGTCCTCCATCTCCGCCGTACGCCGCGCGAAATCGGAAGGCATCGCCGTCTTCCTCATCGACCGTGAGATCCAGGTCACCGGAGTAGCCCAAGCGCAGATCATCGCCGACAACCACCAGGGCTCCCGCATCGTTGCCGAAGAGTTTGCCCGCGCCACCAAAGAAGGGGAATACGCCGAGCTACTCGGACGCGAATCCGACACTAACGCGCAGATCCGCACTAAAGGCTTTCACGAGATCCTCGACACTGCACCGCAACTGAAGCGTGTCGCTGCCCAATCGGCCAACTGGTCGCAGGCTGAAGCCTTCCAGAAGACCGAGACCATCCTGCAGGCACATGCGAAGCTCGCAGGCATCATCGCCGGCAACGACACCATGGCGCTCGGCGCTGCGGCGGCCATCAAGTCCTCCGGGCGCAAGGGAATCATCGTCACCGGCTTCGACGGCTCACCGGATGCGGCTACGGCCATTCGTTCCGGCGAACTGCAGGCCACTTCTCTGCAGCCCGCCGTCGTCATCTCCCGGCTTGCAGTCGATGAAGCCGATCGCTTCCTCAAGACAGGCTCGACCGGCAAGCCGGAAAAACAGATCATCCCCTGCGACCTCGTCACCCGCACCAACGTGGACGACTATCGCGACTTCGAAAAGATCAGGTAATAACGGAAAGGAATCACCTCTCATGCCCAGCACCTTAGGCGTCATCCTCGGTAACCGCGACTTCTTTCCCGACGCTCTCATCGCCGAGGCACGGCAGCAGCTCACTACGCTCTTCTCACAGCTCGATGTCACGCCCATCTGGCTTACCCAGGGCCAGACCAAGCTGGGCGACGTCCAGGGATGGCCCGATGCAGTGAAGTGCGGCGAGCTCTTCCGCGCACACCACTCTGAGATCGAAGGCATCCTCGTCTGCCTGCCGAACTTCGGTGACGAGAAGGCGCTCTCCGACGCTATCCGCCTCTCTGAGCTCAATGTCCCCATCCTGGTGCAGGCCTGCCCTGACGATCTGGACGCCTTCGGCCTGGAGCGCCGCCGCGACGCCTTCTGCGGTAAGATCTCCGCCTGTAACAACCTGCGTCAGTACGGTTACAAGTACACCCTTACTCGCGATCACACCGTCGCCATCAACAGCGACCGGTTCCGCGAAGACCTCACCCACTTCCTCGCAACCTGCCGCGTCGTGCGCGGTCTCCGCCGCGTCCGCCTGGGAGCCGTCGGAGCTCGCCCCAACGCCTTCAATACCACCCGCTTCAGCGAGAAGCTCTTTGAGGCTGCCGGCATCTCCGTCAATACCATTGACCTCTCAGAGGTCTTCGGCTCCACACAGCGCATTGCCGATGCCGACACTCGCGTGAAGCAGCGC
>NZ_JBFRCY010000488.1:0-3591 GCF_052113305.1 Terriglobus sp. YAF25 | reverse complement strand
CGTCTGGTCTGGACCGGGCGGATGACCTGCCTGAGGAAGTCGCTGCTGTCGTCCACTGCCAGATTCATGCCGGCAGCGGCCTGCAACAGCAATTCATGGAGGGACTCATCGCCCGCGACTCTATTGAGCAGTTCCAGGAATTCCGTCACTCTTGCCGTGCGCTGCTTCTGCTGCATCTCCACTTCCTGCGCAAACAGGGCATCGGGTACTGTGACCTTGTGCTTATTCAGGAGGTCGGAGAACGCTCCAAAGCCTTTCTTGGAGTTGCAGACGATCACGGTCGGCCTGCCATTCCGCGGACCATAGCGGAAGGCGCTCAATGCATCGAAGACTCCGTCAAAGCCGGTGGCATCGACACTCAAGGCATTCCATCCGAATGACCGGAAGACATCGGCAAGCGGCGGCATGGGATAAAGCATGCGGTCGTGGATATCGAGCTGACCGTTGTTGCGATCGACCAGGACACACAGATTCTCGAGGTTATGCTGCGAGGCATACATGATGACCTCCCAGCAGGAGCCCTCCTGTAACTCTCCATCGCCCACCATGCAGTAGGAATCGAAGCGAGGGCTGCGTTTGCCRGCGACGGCGAAGCCCTCAGCAACGCCGATCCCCTGCCCCATGGGGCCGGTGGCGATGTGAACTCCGGGGAGAACCGGGCCCGGGTGACCGTTGAGCAGGCTGCTGTGCGAGCGGGAGTTCTTCAGAACGTCGGCTGAGAAGTAGCCCAGCTCCGCATAGATCGACGCCATCGCCGCGACCGCATGCCCCTTGCTGAGGGTGAAGATGTCCTGCCCGCGGCGTGTGGGGTCTTCAACGTCGAGGCGCAGAAACCCGCCATAGAAGAGAGTCACCATAGGCAGAATGGCCGAGAAGGCGCCGCCGGAGTGCAGCCCCTTATCCACCGCATCGCGGCTCTGTTCTAGCGTGAGGATGCGGATGTCGGAGTCCTTGATGGCAAGCAGCTTCAGCACACCCTCGCGATACACCGGCTCGCGGTGCAGAGAGAGATCTCCTGAGGCGGATCTGGAGACAGCGGTTGACAGTACGGGCATGCTCATTGCCTGGACCTTCCATGCAAGATTATTTGCATAATACGCAATATTGATTGCGTTATGTGAGGCAAAGTATATGGAGTGCTTCCTGCGATCGTCAAGCACACTGTAGTACCCGAAAAACGGAGACAATCGGTCTATGCGCGTTGTGATCATCGGCGGTTCCGGCCATATTGGCAGCTATCTGACACCCAGGCTCGTGAATGCGGGATACGAGGTTTTCTGTGTCACCCGCGGCGTGAAGTCCCCCTATCGCCCCGATCAGGCGTGGAAGTACGTTCAGCATGTCGTGCTGGACCGCGACGCGGAAGAGACCGCCGGCAACTTCGGCGAACGCATCGCGGAGCTGGACGGGCAGGGCGTCATCGACCTGACCTGCTACACCCCGGAGAGCGCCGCTCAGCTCGCCGAGGCGCTCCTTGGCCGCGTCGAGCATTTCCTGCACTGCGGCACCATCTGGATTCACGGTCATAGCTGCCAGGTGCCGACAACCGAAGACGCGCCGCGGTCGCCATTTGGTGAATACGGACTCCGGAAGACCGCCATCGAGGACTATCTACTGCGGCTCGCACGAACCAAAGGCTTCCCCGCAACGCTGTTGCATCCCGGTCACCTGGTCGGTACCGGCTGGAACCCCATCAACCCCCAGGGCAACTTCAACCCGGATGTCTTCACCACGCTTGCGCGGGGAGCTGCTCTGCCCCTTCCGAACCTGGGCCTTGAGACCGTACACCATGTGCATGCCGACGATGTGGCGCAGGCCTTTGTACAGGCCCTGACGCACCGGAGCGTCGCACTCGGAGAGAGCTTCCACGTTGTCTCTGCTGCGGCTCTGACGCTGCGAGGCTTTGCCGAAGGAATGTCTCGCTGGTTCGGCCAGGAGCCACAGCTGGAGTTCTACTCCTGGGAGACATGGACAACGATGGTCAGCGAGAAAGACGCGCGTGCGACATGGGATCACATCGCGCACTCGCCAAACTGCAGTATTGAGAAGGCAAAGTCACTGCTTGGCTATCGGCCGCGTTATACGTCATTCGAGGCAGTGCAGGAGGCAGTAACGGATATGCAGCGGCGTGGGGTGATTGAGGGAAATTGAAGGATTGAAGGATTGAATAAGGATTCGAGCTTCGCTCGAACGTCCCACCCATCGCTTTCGCGATGGATGGGGCACCCGCATCTTACATACAGCAACAGAAGTCTCCGCTTACGCGATGATTTGCCGACTTGCCCGAACTTTGCTCGAGCATCATTCAATCATTCACTTATTCCATCATTCGATTACTTCCAGTGCACCATCGGAAGTCCCGCAACCGGACTCTGGAAGTACGGGATATTGTGTGCCCGCAGTGAGCCGATGTAGACGGTCTTCAGGTCCGGGCCTCCGAAGGTGACGCTCGCCATCCATGGAGCGACGCCGCGACCCGTGGCAAAGAGAACATCTTCCGTCACAGCGCCGGCGCGGAACTGGTCTTCAAGAGCCTTCACCTTCACCGGGTCGCCCTCGTCCAGCAGGACACGCTGATCTCCTTGCGGCGTAAGGATGAAGAGCTTGTCCGAGTAGACACACGTGCCCCATAGGTTGCCGATACTGTCGAAGGCGATACCATCCGGCCAGGCGCCGGTTCCCAGGCTGCTGGGACCGAAGATCTCACGCTCGCCCAGCGTGCCGTCATCGTGGACGCGAAGCCGGCTGATGCAGCCGCCGGTCGTCTCGACGACGTACAGATACTCTTCTTTCGCATCCATGCGGATCTCGTTGGTGAAGTGAAAGCCCTCGGCCATGATGCGGAACTTGCCGTCGATATAGCGGGCGATGTAGCCATCGGGAAGATCGGGACGCAATGCGTGCATCCAGTTCTTGATCCTGGTGGAGACAGTGATCCAGATGCGGCCCTTCGAGTCGCGCAGGACAAAGTTGACCTTGCCGATGGCCTCTCCCTCGATACTGTCGGCGAGGACTTTGGATTCTCCCGTGCGCGTCATGATCTCCAGACGGTCAGTACCGAAGTTCGAGATCAGGATGTCGCCGTTCTCGGCGAAGGCAAGCCCGTTCGGCAGTGTTCCGGTTAGATAGCGGGTCGCTTCGCTGTCTGCCTGCGCAAAGTGCGCAGAGATCTTCTGGGTGATGATCTGCTGGCTGCCGTCATGCCGCAGGCGAACTACACCGCCGCGCGAGTCCGCGGACCACAGCGTCCCATCCTTCTCCGCCAGGATGCACTCCGGGCGTTGCAGGCCTTCCCCGATGTACTGCAGCTTCGACGTATCGATCCCGAAATCCAGGATTGGATTCATTCTTCCTCCATTGCTTATCACGCAATCAATCTTGCGATATACACAGTAACCTGCGCAAGGCCTGAGGCTATAGATTCCATGAAAACGCGCCCACTATAGGGGCGCGTTTCGTGAATCGAAGGTATGGAAGCTCTATCCCTCGTCGGGGGTCTCTTCGGTGATGCTGAGCCGTTCGCCGATCTTCTTGGCACACTGCACCACGCGCTTTGAATGGGCGGTATAGTGCTCTTTCAGGAAGCGGGTT
>NZ_JBFRCY010000487.1:0-6478 GCF_052113305.1 Terriglobus sp. YAF25 | reverse complement strand
CCTTCACGTCGGTGTCGGCAGTGCCCCAGGGTTCATGCAACATGGCGACGGCAGACATAATCTGTCCGCTGGTGCAGTAGCCGCACTGATAGCCATCGTGCTCGACGAAGGCGGCCTGCATGGGATGCATCTTCTGCGGTGTACCCAGGCCTTCGATAGTGGCGATCTCAGCTTTCTGGTGCATGGCGGCGAGGAGGAGACAGCTATTAGCGCGACGTCCGTCGACGTGGACCGTGCATGCGCCGCACTGGCCGTGGTCGCAGCCCTTCTTCGTACCGGTTAGGTGCAGGGTCTCGCGCAGGGTGTCGAGCACGGTGGCGCGAGGGTCGATACGGAGCTGATGTGTTTCTCCATTCACCTTGAGGGTGATGGGAATGGTTCCTGGAGTCTCGGGCATGGCGGGGTCTCCCTGCGGCTGAGGCCGCTCGGGTTCCGCAGATGCCACTACCGGAGCAACGGTTGCCGCAGCGGTGGCGACGCCCATAGCGCCCGCGCGCGAGAGGAAAGAACGCCGGCTGAGTTTTTCAAGCGAGGTAAGGGGTTTGGATGCGTCATCAGTGTGCTCTGCCATCGTGTGCCTCCTGGACTAACGATCGTCTGGATGGATTCCGCGAACGTATGCTGGACGCCGAGGGAACAGCAGCGTCGACGAGAGCTTCTGCGATGGAAGCCCTTCTGAACACCGACGACGTGCGCGGAAAAAAACCTTGAGCTGCATCCGGATAGATGCCGCTAAGTCTCCTAGCGATTGAGGCTACGCCAGAAAAAGCAGAGAGCGGTATCCCGATCCTGCCGTTTTTTTGCCTATTTCTCCGGGGTGCAGCAACGATGAATGGCGATGCTGCTTACTCATAGCGCAACGCCTCCATGGGGCTGACGCGGGAGGCGCGGCGGGCGGGTAGCCAGGCTGCAGGCAGAGCGATGGCGAGCAGGGCAACAATGGCCAGCACCAGGCTGAGTGGCTCGGTTGGCTTCAGACCGTAGAGCAGGCTCTGCAGCAGCTGGTTGGTGGCCAGGGTGAGCGCGCCTCCCAGGGCAATACCGGAGACAACGAGCAGGACGATCTCGCGCATGATCATCCAGCCGACGCTGGAACGGGCGGCGCCGAGAGCCATGCGGATGCCGATCTCATTGGTGCGTCGGCTGACGAGATAGCTCATCAGTCCGTAGATGCCGATCGCGGACAGAAAGACGGCGAGCAGGGCGAAGAAGGTTGAAAGCTGGGCAACAAGAGTCTGGTTGGTGATGCTGCGTTCGATCACGCGGTCGAGCGTAGTAACGCGGTTGATGGTGAGGGTACGGTTTATGGAATGAATGGTGTTCTGTACATCTTTGGAGACCGCATTGAAGTCGCCGGTGTAGCGGACGGCGAGCGTGCCATAACCCCACGGATGCTGCGGATTGGGAACGTAGTCGATGTACTGGCGATGCTCCTGCAGATTGCCGAATTTCACGTCTTTCACCACGCCGACGACCTCAACATCGTTTCTGGGCTCGGGATCTTTCCCGATGTAGATGTGACGGCCGATCGGATTGACGCCGGCGGGAAAGAGATCGCGCACCATGCTCTCGCTGAGGATGATGACCTTGTGCGAGGTTGCCGTGTCCTGCGGGCCAAAAGTGCGGCCGGCGAGCAGTGGGATCTGCATGGTATTGAAGTAGCCATTACTAATGACGTTGTGTTTGATGTTGACCGCATCGTTGTAGGCGGTTCCGGGAATATTGAGTGAAGTGTTCCAGCTTCCTTGATGGAAGGTGAACGAAGCAAAACCGGCGCCGTGCACCCCAGGTATGGCGGCGACGCGATCTTCGATCTGGGAAAACATGGAGATCATGCGTGGGTCTTCGCCTTTCAGGCCGAGGACCGAGGAATCCATGTTGACGAGCATTACACCGTCGCGGGGGAAGCCGGTGTCGACGTGCGTGAGGTTAACCAGGCTACGCAGGAAGAGAACGGAGGCGACAGCCAGGACGAAGGATATGGAGACTTGCGCGATGATGAGCACTTTGCCAAGGACATTCCGCGTTGCAACGTTGGCGCTGCTGCGGCCATCTTTGAGGGCTCCGGTCACCTCGCCTTGGGAGGCACGCAACGCCGGCACGATGCCGAAGAGCACGGCCGTTCCAACGGTAACGGCAAGCGAGAAGCCCAGCAATGGCAGGTTAAGCGAAACGTCGATGGGGATAAGGTCGGCGTCAGGGCCGCCGGAGATCATGCGCAGCAGCATGCGGTCGGCGACGACAGCGAAGGCGATCCCCAGCAGGCCTCCAGCTAGTGCAAGGATCACGCTTTCGGTGAGGAGCTGGCGGACGAGACGCAGGCGCTGCGCTCCGAGCGCCTGGCGTACTGCGAACTCGCGAGCACGTGCGGTGGAACGCGCCAGGAGAAGGTTGGCGATATTGGCGCAGGCGATCAGCAGCACCAGGGCGGTGACGCCCATCAGGAGCTTCAATGGGTCGGAGAACTGGTGACGCAGCCCGGAGATGCCGGTTGCAATTGGTGTAATCGCAACGTGAGCCGTTTGTAGATGAGACAGGTTGTAGTTATTGAGCCTGGCATCGGGGAAGCCGCGAGTGATCTGTTGATACAGGACATTGATCTCGGCTTCGGCCTGCGCGTGCGTGACTCCGGGTTTCAGACGGCCGAAGATGAGATTGGACTGGTAGAAGTTGTCTTTATAGCCCTTGTAGTGAGCAGGCAGCGAGTTCATCATCGCCATCGGTATCCAAAGGTCGGGCGCATGTCCGACGGTGATGCCGAAGAAGCCAGGAGGGGCGACGCCGATGATGGTGAAGGTGGTGTCGGCGAATTTGACAGTGTGGTTGAGGACATCGGGCGCTCCGGCAAGCGCGGTCTGCCAGAAGGCATAGCTGATGACGGCGAGAGGATGAAGAGCTGCCCTGGAGCTTTGACGGGCAGCGAGCGCAACACGATGGCGTCGAGAAAGCTGAAGATAGCGGTGTTCGCGCCAATGCCGAGAGCCAGCGAGAGTAAAGCGACGCAGGTGAGCCCGGGGGAGCGCAGCATGGAGCGCAGACCGTATAGCGTGTCCTGTGCAAAGGACTCGAGCCAGCTCCATCCCCAGGCGGCGAAACTCCGCTCGCGCAGAACGGTGTTGTTGCCAAAGCGCCGACGGGTTTCGCGATGTGCCTGTTCAGGGGCAAGGCCGGTGGCGACCTGCTGCTGCTCACGCAGCTCAAGATGGAGACGCATCTCCTCTTCGAGGTCGGCATTAAAGCGGGAGCGATGGAAGAGCATGCTGAGGCGGCGGAGAAGCTGGCGCATGGTGGTCTCCTTGGCGAAGCGGAGGTGCGATCAGGCAGGCTGCAGCACGGCGGTAATCGCGCCGTAGATACGGTGAAAGTGCGAAAGCTCAGTGGCGAGCTGTTTGCGGCCGGCGGCGGTCAGCCGGTAGTAGCGCGCGCGGCGATTGCCGGCGGTCGTGCCCCACTCGGCGGAGACCCATCCCTGGACCAGAAGCCGCTGTAATGCCGGATACAGGGAGCCCTCTTCCACCTGCAACACATCGCCGGAAGTATGCAGGATCGACTCGGCTATCTCGTAGCCATGCATCTCGCCATGGCGCGAAAGGGTGTTGAGGATCAGAAGGGAGAGGGAGCCGGGCGGAATGTCGTTGGGCTTCACAGAATGCTCCTTACTGCCATAGACAAACTATGGCAGTAAGAATGGATGACATAGGCAGACTATGTCAATGGGCTTTTGTTCTCCCTAGCTGCCGATGCAGCCACACACCATAAAAGGTCAACATGATCCAAAGCAGGCTTATGAAGCTAACGAGAGTCTCTGAGGCAAAGACATTAAAGCCTCTGAAACGATGAAGAAAGCCAGTTCCATATTCCGCGCGTATGAACGCACCTGCACACGCCAAAGCTGCCATCGACAAAAGCGGACGTCTTACTGCGGGTGTCTGCCGATGCGAAGTGGTAAACACCCAGCGGCGCCATAGCACTGCGAGCACGCACAACCCGAGCGCAGTACTGACATATTGAAGGAGTTTAAATACCTCAATAAAGCCGTCAAGCGGAAGTTGCAGGTTGTACTTCAATAACGGGAGATGGCGGTAGGGCCAAAAGCCTGGATGGGTGAAGGCATCCCAGATGATATGAGTAGCCGCCCCAAGCAGGATAGAGAGCACCATGACGAAGAAGGTTGGGATACTCGACGTAAAAATCTTCCCCATGGGGTTCTGACGGAGAGGGAATAGACGAGGCGCTGTGGCGATGAGTGCATCCGCGACATATTGCTGGAAAAGCCACAGCACGGCCAAAGACAGTGGGAGATCGAGTAGCAAAGCTCCAGGCAGGGTATGGCCAAAGCTGCCGCGCGGCACGAGCCTGAGAAAATACTCGAAATCCGGAGACAGACAGCCGACCACAAGCGCGGCTGTGTTCAGCCGCGTCCTGCGGAACGGTAGAGCTGCGACGGCATGCGCGGCAGTAAATGGCATTGTCGAATCATCTACTCAAATGGATGCTTCGATCAAAGGGCAGTACTTACGGCGCGGAAGTCCTCGACCAGCGATTCGAGGCAGTCGAGCGAGGTATCCCACGCGAACATGAAGCGTGCGCCGCCGCCGATGAAGGTATAGAACTTCCAGTCTCTGGCGCGCAGTGCTTCGGCGATGGCCGGCGGCATCTTCACGAAGACGCCATTGGCCTCGACCGGGAACATGAGCTCGATGTTGGGCAGACCAGCGATCTTCTCCGCAAATGTTCTGGCGCAGGTGTTGGCGTGGGCCGCGCGGTGCAGCCAGGCTCCGCCCTCGAGCATGCGGACCCAGGGGGCAGCGAGGAAGCGCATCTTGGAGGCAAGYTGGCCTGCCTGTTTGCAGCGATAGTCGAAGTCCTGCGAGAGCGTGCGATCGAAGAAGATCACGGCTTCGCCGACGGCCATGCCGTTCTTAGTTCCACCGAAGCAGAGAACGTCCACTCCGGCCTCCCAGGTCATGGCGGCAGGCGTGCAGTTGAGCGTCGCACAGGCATTGGCAAAGCGCGCTCCATCCATGTGGAGACGCAGGTCGAGCTCGCGGCACGCGTCTGCGATGGAGCGGATCTCTTCGAGGGTGTAGACCAGGCCGGTCTCGGTCGGCTGGGTGATGGTGACAACGCGCGGCTTGGGATAGTGAATGTCGGTGCGCCGAGATGCGATCAGACGGATCGCATCGGGCGTTAGCTTGCCATTCGACGAGGGAGCGACGAGAAGTTTGGCGCCATTGGAGAAGAACTCAGGCGCGCCACACTCGTCGGTCTCGACGTGCGCCAGCTCCGAGCAGATGACGCTGTGATAGCTCTGGCTCAGAGCTGCAAGCGCGAGGGAGTTGGCGGCTGTTCCATTGAAGGCGAAGAAGACATCGCAGTCGGTGCTGAAGAGCGTGCGGAAGGCATCCGCCGCCTGTGCTGTCCATGAGTCTGCACCATAGGCGCTTTCGTGTCCGACATTGGCTTCGGCCATGGCGGCCCATGCCTCAGGACAGATTCCGGCGTAGTTATCACTGGCGAACTGCTGTTTTGGTGCACACATGCGTATCGAACCCTTTCTTACTGGTCCATCAAAAGAAATCACGGATGTGCGGCTTTTCCCGAAGTTGCCGGACAGGCCACATCTCCCAGACGGGACGCCACCTTGCTCGGGGCAGGTTGGCGTTGAGCAGTGAGCTCAACTCTTGATGTCGTTCTGATGATAAACGGTGTCTGGGTTCGAAGCAATTTGTAGGACGCGCCTAGGCGTATCAGCAAAATTCGATGTGCGTTTTGTTAGAAAATTTCGGCCTTCCTTACCCACCTAGAGCATTTTTCCTGTTGCTGGGTATCCCGGAAGAAGAGCGCAGCGGCGTTTTCATTGCGGAAAACGCCCATAGATGCCGAAGCCCTACTCTACGCCTACAGGAAAATGCTCTAGCGTTGCGAGGGCACCCCGGCAGAGAAAATGAGAGAAGCAGATTTCTTCGCTGCGCTACGAAATGACAAACAAAAAGGGCGCCATTGTTCTAAGCGCTGAAGGCGCGTTCTATATCGGCCCTGGGCAACGCCCCAGGCCTGAGGATAGCTGAACTCTAGTTCTCGGCTGGCTTCTCGGCGCGATCGATCACCAGCACATCGACGGAGGTCTTTTCTGAGGAAAGCTTCAGGCCCAACTGCTCGCGGAGTGCCGTGATGAGCGAAGAACCCGCGTTCTCGCCGGCCTCCCATTGCAACGTGAAGTCGTAGTAGCCGTTGAGGCCTGTCTTATCCAGAACCATGCCGCCGCGAAAGGCCGGCTGCTGTGCGATGCGGTAGGCGAGGGCGGGCATGCCGACGCCGGAACCGGTCATGGTTGCCGTGCCGTTACTGCCGCGCTGATTGGTCCCGCTCATAGATTTCGCCGGTGCACCGGAGGTCTCATGCAGCTTAGGGCCGCCTTTGTCGATGACGAGGACGTAGGCTTTCATCTCACGGCTTTCGTGATGGAGTGTGAGAT
>NZ_JBFRCY010000486.1:0-6300 GCF_052113305.1 Terriglobus sp. YAF25 | reverse complement strand
CACTTTGGGCCCGGGTAGCCCGCAAATTTGGGTTGCAGCGGCGTTTTCATTGCGGAAAACGCCCATAGATGCGGAAGCCCTACTCTACACCCACAGGGAAAATGCTCTAGACCTCGCAACTTAAGTAAGTTACCGGCGTACTGTTTCCCCAGATCGGGATTCAGACACGACTTCGCGTGAGACCCCCTAAAGACGGATTGATTCGTTAGTTTTCACTATGCCCGCCCTGGTGTATTGCCCCGGACCCATTTCGAAACACAACTGTATACAGCCATAAACACTTTGGGCCTGGGCGGCCCGAAAATCCTGGATCGGCAATTGCTACACAAACGTTTAGGAAAGGACGGTTAACGAATGAGGCCTACATATTACCTGAGGAAGTCGCTGAAGACGGGAGACGTGAAGCGTATCCCGTTCGCTGCCGATGATTTTCAAGAGATGGGTGTCCCAGCGTCTTTAATGGCGGGTATGCCAGAGTTGGAGGCGTTCCAGCTTGTTAACAAGCGCAACACGAATCAGCGTCACCAGCGTTTCGTCTATGCACTGGAGCGAGCATAGATGAGTGACTTGAAAAGACGGCTGCCAAGAAAGCTCTCATTGAGGCTGAGGCTTCCCGGTTCGAAGCAAAGGACCATCTGTAGGAACTGACCGCGAATTTGGAACGGGAACTTAATCCGATTCGGCGTCGTCTCCCGCTCACGGATGAGCAGGTTGCATCGCAGGCAAGCCTTATCCCTTTGTTTTTACGTGGCTGTTAGTGCTGCGGTCTCAGCTATATGTGACCCGCTTCTCTACTAACTCACAGAGCTTGTGTGTTGGCGGTAGTTGACACTGCACAGGAGGAATCACAATGCATCCACTACGGAAACTTTCGGGATTTCGGTAACACACGGCCGCTCAAGTGAGCGATTGTGGAGCGCACCATTTGCCCTCCGGCCGTATCCGGCTCTGAAACTGTTCCGCGATGCCACCTATGCGTTGCGCAAGGATAAGCTCCGGCTGACCTTTGGGACTATCCAAGCCCCTGGTCTGATCACGACGGAGGAGTTTCAGATCAGCTAGCGCTGCGGCCACGCGCGGCCTGCACGAGTCCTGGGCGGAGAAACCTGCCCCAACTGGCTATGGCTGGATGTTGATTACGTTTACTTTTTCGTCGTATTGTTTTATTTGTTTTTATAATCATTTCTTGTTATTAATGGTCATCCTGAAAGGGCAGTCATGATGACTCGTCGAAGTTTTCTGCAGAACGCCGCCGCCTTAACCGTCATGTCGCCCGTTGCCGCTCATGCTAAGGGACCGTTGCCTATCCGCATGGCGGTGGAATACAGCATGCTGCCTGAGAACCTGTCGATCGCGCAGCGCTTCCAGCTTGCCAAAGATTGCGGCTATGAGCAGATCGAGTGTCCTACCGAAGCCGATCAGGCCACGGCGGAGGCCATGAAGGCTGCTTCCGAAAAGTTTGGGCTGCCCATTCATTCCGTCATGAATATGGATCACTGGAAGTATCCATTCACCTCTTCTGACCCGGCGGTGGTGGAGAAAAGCCTGGAGGGCGCGCGCACTTCGATTCGAAACGCGCATCTTTGGGGCGCCTCGACGGTGCTGTTGGTGCCGGGTGTGGTGAATGCCCAAACATCCTACAAGGATGCATACGTGCGATCGCAGGCAGTCGTCCGCAAGCTGATTCCACTCGCCGAGGAGTTGAACGTAACGCTCGCGCTCGAAGAGGTCTGGAATAAATTCCTGCTGAGTCCGTTGGAGTTTGCTCACTACATTGACGAATACAACTCACGGCATGTGCGCGCCTACTTTGACGTGGGCAACGTCGTGCTCTACGGCTACCCGCAGGATTGGATTCGCACCCTGGGCAAGCGCATCGTCAAGCTCCACATCAAGGACTTCGCCTTCCAGCGCGGTAAGGGTGGCGGAGATTCCATAGCTCGCTGGGTGTCTCCCGGCGACGGGGATATCGATTGGATCGCCGTCCACGCAGCGCTGGAGGAGATCGGTTATCAGGGGACGGCGACGCTCGAGCTCAACTCCGGTGATGCGGATTACCTGAAGGACATGCGGCGCCGCTTTGCTCTGATCTTGTCAGGCGAGATGCGTTCCAAGGCTTAGTCGGCAGATCACTGCAGACTTTCCGGCCCATGCGCCAGGAGATGCTTGTCACCTTTATGATTCACGTTATGCGATTGACTCGTCTCTGTTTTCTACTGACGACTACTCTTGCGCCTCTCGCTGCTGTAGTGCAGGCACAAAGCTCGCCGCTACCGGAAGGCGCGCATCGCGACACTGTTCAGCGCGTCTGCTCCAGCTGTCACTCTGTACAGATGTTCACCGCGCGAAGGATGAGCCGGGAGCAGTGGGGGACTACCGTTTCGAGCATGGTCGCGCGCGGAGCGAAGATTAACGATGACGAGTTCGACCAGATCGTCGGCTATCTGGCAACGACGTTTCCGCTCAATGGCGAAGCCGGTACGGGCACAGCGACAACGAAGCAAGCCAAGGCTCCACGCAAGCCCAGCCTGATCGATCAGGCCGGCTCCGACGACAAGCAGGTCGTTGATGAAGATGCCGCCGCTCGCGGCAAGACGGTCTACATCGCGCAATGCATTACCTGCCACGGAACACGAGCGCGCGGCGGCAGCCGCGGCGCAGATCTGGTGCGATCGGTCGTGGTTTTACATGATCGGTACRGCAGCACTATCGAGCCGTACCTTGCGCAGGGGCATCCCAAATCCAAGCCGGTGGCACTGACACAGGAGCAAGTGAAGGACCTGTCTCATTTTCTACATCAACAGATTGGTGACACACTGCGCACGGGACCTTATAACAATCCGCTGAATATCCTGGTGGGCGACTCCAAGGCGGGCAAGCTTTACTTCGAAAATACTGGCGGCTGCGCTAAGTGCCACTCGGTCACGGGGGACTTGGCTCACATCGCCGGCAAGTACGCTCCACCGGCTCTGCAGCAGAAGGTTGTCTTTCCGCAAAACCGGGCGATCACGAAGCAAGGCACGGCTTCGCGTCAACTCGTCCCGACGATCACGGTCACGACACCCTCCGGCGCAACTGTGACCGGCGAGCCATTGAATCTCGATGACTTCAACGTGTCTCTGCGGGACGCGAACGGACACTACTTCAGTTTTGCCCGCAGCCCTGAGCTCAAGGTAGAGAAGCACAATCCTTATGCGGGTCACGAGGCGCTACTCGACACATACACCGACAAGGACATTCACGATGTCGTGTCCTACCTGGAGACCCTGCAATGAAGCTTCTTGCAACGTTCTTCCTCGCCCTGTTCACCGTTGCTTCCATGCGCGCGGAAGGCCCGGAGCAGGCAAGCCCGGCACAGCGGACAGGCGGCGGCCTTGATCCAGCGGTGCTGCTTAATCCGACGCCGGACTCATGGCCGACTTACAACGGAGATTACTCAGGCCGCCGCTTCAGCACGTGTATATCACCGTACCCGACCATGTATGGGCGATTGATGCGCGGACAAGCAAGCCATTGTGGCATTACGCCTGGACATCCAAGGGCGGCATCCACCTGGGAAATCGAGGCGTTGGCATCTCGGGTGATTCCTTGTATTTCGAAACGCCGGACTGCAACCTGGTCGCGCTGAATCTGGCCGATGGTACAAAGCGGTGGAGTCAGTCCATCTGCGATCTGGACCAGATGTATTACGCGTCAATGGCTCCGTTGGTGGTAAAGAACCACGTGATCACCGGCGTCAGCGGCGATGATCTTGACCGTCCTGGATTTCTCGAAGCCCATGATCCGGAGACCGGCGCGCTGCAGTGGCGTTGGTCGGTTGTACCCAAGCCAGGCGAGCCGGGTTCTGAAACCTGGCCCAATGCTGATGCGATGGCACACGGCGGCGGCATGACGTGGATCTCGCCTACGTACGATCCGGAGTTGAACCTGCTGTATATCGGCACCGGCAATCCGCAGCCGGTGATTGCCGGCACTGGTCGCGAGGGCGCCAATCTTTATACCGAATCCATCGTCGCTCTCCATGCAGACACCGGAAAGATGGCCTGGTATTTCCAGCCTTCGCCGCACGATACCCATGACTGGGATGCAATCCAGACACCGGTTCTGTTCGACGGCGAGATGGAAGGCAAACCGCGCAAGCTGCTGGCACAGGCGAGCCGCAATGGCTGGTTCTTTGTGCTGGATCGCGAGACGGGGAAGAACTATGTCAGCTCGGAGTTCGTGAAGACGAACTGGACCAAGGGGCTGGACACCAAGGGACAGCCGATACCGAATCCTGCGAAGGAGCCGCAGATCCCGGGTGTGCTGGTTACACCGGATTCCTCAGGCGGCGTGAACTGGGCGCCTTCAACGTTCAGCCCGAAGACGGGATTGTTCTACATCAATGCCACGCGTTCGTTTTCGATGTTCTACATCTACGACGATAGCCATAAACCGGAAGGCTGGGGAGGACACGGCATCGGTGTATGGTCCGAGGCGATGCTGCAAGCGGTGGACTACCGCACCGGAAAAATCAAATGGAGCCACAAGTGGCAGACCCCGGGTGGGGAAAGCGGGCTGCTTAGTACCGCCGGCAATCTTGTGTTTGCCGGAGATCCAAACAATAACCTTGTCGCACTCGATGCAACGACCGGCAACCCACTCTGGCACGTCAACCTGGGGACGGGCATGTCAAACGGCCCCATCACCTATGAGTTGGATGGCCATCAATACCTCCTCGTCGGCGCAGGCGATAAGCTATTCGCCTTTGTCATGAACTAGGGTTAACTCTGCTCGTACTCCGTAGCTGCTATAGTTTCTTCGATTGCTTCAATCTGGGAGATCAGGCACATGATGAATCGCAGAACGTTTCTTAAGAGCGGAACCGCCGCCTCCGCTCTCCTTGCTGCCACGCGCTATCTGCCTGCCGATCCTCTTGGCCTGCCCATCGGCTGCCAGACTTACCCCGTTCGCAAGACCATCAACACTGACTTCGTTGGAACCATGAAGGGCCTGCGCGCGGCAGGGTTCACCCAGATCGAACTGTGCTCCCCCTACGGCTACAGCGACTTCTCCAGCCTGCAACAGTACAAGCCGCAGGAGCTGCGGCGCATGCTGAGCGACTGGGGCATCGGCTGCATCTCCGCGCACTGGGGGGCGAAGGAGCTGTTTGAGAAGGCTGACGAAAGCATCGCCTACGCCAAGGACTTCGGCATGACCCAGATGGCAATCGCCGCGCTCGGGCCCTTCCACCCCAAGGGCACTGAGACCATAGACGACGTGAAGCGCTTCGTTGAGCCTTTCAACGCGTTCGCCGAAAAAGCTCACGCCGCAGGCATCACCGCGCTGCTACACAACGAGGGCTTCGTCTCTGCGCACATCGACGGCAAGCCGGTCTACGACATGATGATCGCCGAGCTGAACCCGGCGACCACCAGCCTGCAGTTCCAGGTTTCCACGATGCAGCAGGGCTACGACCCTGTCACGTACTTCAATAAGTACCCCGGCCGCTTCCGCTCCATGCACTGCCAGGACTGGGTCAAGGATCCATCCACCAGTTCCGGCTTCCGCCAGGTTTCGCTGGGGAAGGGTGTCGTCGACTGGAAGGCAGTGTTTACAGCCGCAAAGACCGCAGGCGTGAAGAACTACTTCGTCGAACTGGAAGAAGACCCTGCGCTGATGCCACCCAGTGTGCCGTATCTGAAGTCGCTTAAAGTTTGAAGTGAATGCCTACGACGTCAGTAATCTCAATGATCATCTTGAGAATGGCTAGACTATCGTGGCAATGCATCGCGACGAAGTTTGATTTCGCTCGAACTGTTGCACTCATCACGCATTGTCTTTGCAACTCCAGCCTAATCTTCCACCGGAAGAGGCACCCCTTTTGTCCGGCTAAGGAGCTTTCGTACGACCTGGATCGCGATCAGCACCACAAGAACTCCTGCTGTTGCCAGGACGATTACTGGATGAGCCTTCACTATAGACCCGATGATCTGAACAATCCGTGGGCCGTAGAGAATCGTGATGGTAGCCAGCACGCTAAAGCGAAGAAACATCCCTGCGAAGACGGCACAAAAGAGCGAGATAGCCCGCATCTCGAAGACCCCGGCCGCAAGCAGGAAGAGCTTTACCGGCATCGGAGGCGCCATCACAGAGGGAATCATGATCGCCAGAAATTCCTGTCGTTCGAAGCGGTCGCGAAGCTTCTCATATCGGGCACGATCAATCTTCTTCATCAGGAAGAGTTCACCGCCCGCTCGACCCAGGTAAAAGGGCACCAGGCTGCCGAGGGCCTCACCCCATGCTGCGACGAGACAATAG
>NZ_JBFRCY010000485.1:0-4713 GCF_052113305.1 Terriglobus sp. YAF25 | reverse complement strand
CTACAGCCCTGACGGCAAGTATCTGCTGGCCCAGGATGAAAGCTCCATCTTTGTTCTGAATACCGCTACCCGTAAGTTGCTCTTCCGTTTTGACGCAGATGAGGCCTGGCCCGCAATGTGGAGCCCGGATTCGAAACGGATTGTCTTTCATACGCCTAAGTTGCATATCGAAGAGTGGGATGTTGAACAGCAGAAGCTGCGCGTGGCGCGTGAGTTGGTCACAAGAAATGATTGCGTGCAGACAGCTCTTTCGCCCGACGGGCGAACATTGATCTGTGTCGCCTTTGGGGAGCTAGCGGAACTTACGGTGCGGTTGCCCTTCGATCTCTATCTGCTTGATACGGAGAGTAGCCAACAGATCTTTGTGAAAAAAGATTTTGCCAGCATTGGTGGGTATACCGCTTATTTCTGGTCGTTCCTGCACGCACTTGGAGGAACAGTACAGCCGGTCTACCTGGCATTTTCTCAGGATGGAAATACCGTGGTGCTAGGCAATGGCGTCGGCAAGCTTGCGTTTGATCTGCGCAGCAGAAGTGAAATTCCACTAGGTGGAGACTTTAAGAACAAGGTAAGTGGTCCGTTTGCTTTTCAGGCCAGCGGCATTGCCGGAATCGATTTCTTTGAACCGAAGAACTCCGGGCTATTCAGCTTTCCCGACGGACACCGCATCTCGAAAGCAAGTCTCAACGTAAGGGATCTGGCAAGTGTTTCCTCCGGAGACCTTGTCAGCACATTAGGGAAGGATGACTCCCGGATCGTGCTGGATTTCAAAACGGAGCAGGGTGTTTTGCGAACAAAGGCCACCTTCGACATACACGGAGAAAATGTCGCTATACAAGGTGTGGATGGCGGTATTGAGCTGGGTACGATTCGTCCCGAGGTTAGACTTCAGGACAAGGTGGGGCTTCCGCTCAGTCCTCTTGCAAGCTTGAGAGTGATGGAACTCTCTCCGGATGGCAAATTCCTCGCGCTTTCGGGGAAGACCCGCGGTGGCGTCTGGAACGTTACAAGCGGCAAGCAAATCTATAATCTGCACGGCTATACCGGTGTTGCTTTTCATAAAGATGGCAGTCTGTATCTGGATCTTCCAAAGCGTGAAAAGCGGGAAGGCTGAATTGCAGGCTCATCCGGAACTTTCCATGCAGGCCGCAGCTCTTAAAGAACGTTCTAACGGATTAATTCTGGAACTTCTCAATGCCGATGATGGAAAGCTCAAGCAATCTGTCGTGCTGGAGAGACCACGTGCCTATGACGGTCCAGCCTGGGTCTATATGGTTGGCGATGCCGTACTGATCGAAACCTCAGACCATCGCACGCTGATCTACTCCGTAAAGACCGGAGCGATGGTGAAGCAGGTCTTCGGCTACATGGTTGCGGCAGATAGCGAATCGGGTCTGTTCTGTATCCGCAACCGCAGCAATGAAGCTTTGGTCTACGACCTCACCGGTATAGAGAAGGCGCATGTGAATGTCGGCTCTACCATCCGTTTCGCGCGCTTGAGGGACAACGGCCACAAATTGCTTCTTCTGGGTGCAGATCAGAAGCTGCGCAGCTTCGATCTCACGGCTGCTAAGAAGTAGTGCTCGGTAGGCGGCGAGCCATCTTCAGCAGGCGTTCGTCGAAGCCGCCGACACGGAACCAGCGGTAACCGTATGGTTCCATCTGGATGCAGTACCGCCCATCCGCATCTTCTTCAAGAAAGCTGTGATCCTTGGACAGGATATTGATAAGAGGGACACCTTCTTCCGCGCCATCTCCGATGGTGCCTGGAGCTAGCCGAAGCTCGATGGGATCAGCGCTGAAGTTGTGCAGTACGAGCGTGTGATTTCCGCGCCAGTCGTAACGGATACCGAGAATTTGGCTGCGTCCGGTATCGATGATCTGGAAGTCGCCCCATCCGATCTCGGGTGTTTCCTTACGTATGCGGATCATGCGCTCCATCCAGTCCATCAGCGAGTTCGGATCGCGGCGTTGGTCGGCGACGTTTACGTGTTGGTAGCCGTATGCTCCCGCACGAATCGTCGGTATCTTCGACCGTGTGGCCGAGGTGAAACCGCCATTACGATCATTGGTCCACTGCATGGAAGTGCGGCAGCTATAGCGCTCCGGTAGCGCCAGGTTGTCACCCATGCCGATCTCATCGCCGTAACGCAGCACGGGAGTGCCAGGCAGAGAAAAGAGCAGGGAGTAGGCATGTTCCAGCCGCCGTCGATCGCCATGCAGCATTGGCGCGAGGCGCCGGCGAATGCCACGGTTGTAGAGCTGCATTTCTTTGTCCGGGGCGAATACCTTGAAGACCTTGCGGCGCTGCGCTTCGGTCAAGCGGCCGAGGTCCAGTTCATCGTGATTCCGTAGAAACGTGGCCCATTGTGCGGTTGCAGGGCGTGGCTTTGTCTGCATCAGAGATCTCTGCAGCGGGCCTACATCTCCGGTTGCCAGCGAATAGAACAGGTGTTGGTTGACATTGAAGTTGAACATCATCGACAGGCGTTCACCGGCTTCGCCAAAGTACTGCATATCCGAAGAAGGCAGCACGTTCGCTTCGGCGAGGATGATGGCGTCTCCCTTGCGCCAGCTGAGAAACGCCGCAAAGGTGCGCAGCATGTCGTACTGTTCCACCGCGCGAGTAACGTCGGGGCCCTTGGTAGCGATGACAAAGGGAACGGCGTCCATGCGGAATCCGGATACACCAAGTTGAATCCAGAAACCCATGATCTTCAGGATCTCCGCCTGGACCTCGGGGTTTGAAGTATTCAGGTCTGGCTGAAAGTTATAGAAGCGATGGAAGTAGAACTCTTTGGCGGCTTCATCATAGGTCCATGTCGTTCGTTGCACCCCGGGAAAGACCATGCCGCTATTCGCATTCCTCGGCTTCTTCTTCGACCAGACGTACCAATCGCGATAAGGGGAGTCAGGGCTGCTGCGCGCAGCTTTGAACCAGGGATGCTGCGTTGAGGTATGGTTGATCACCAGATCGATCATGACCCGCATGCCGCGCTGTGCGCAGCCGTGGGCAAACTCTACAAAGTCGCCCAGAGTTCCATAACGCGGATCCACACTGTAGTAGTCCGTGATGTCGTAGCCGTCATCTTTTTGTGGAGATGGTTGAAAGGGCATCAGCCAGATGGCGGTGACGCCCAGCCCCTGAAGATAGTCCAGACATTGAATCAGGCCGCGGAAGTCGCCRATGCCGTCCCCATTGCCGTCCAGAAAACTCTCAACCGAAAGGCAGTAGACAACGGCGTTCTTATACCAGAGGTCGTTAATCATGCCTTCGGTTAGATGCTGATTATCCCGAAAAGCGAAACGGACACCGATCGGTGTCCGTTTTCTAATCTTGATGGTGCGCCCGGAAGGAGTCGAACCTCCGACCTAATGATTCGTAGTCATTCGCTCTATCCAGCTGAGCTACGGGCGCATCCCTGCACGCTGTTATGCAACCAGCGGCAACTTTTCTAAGATACCACACATCGTTGTCACCCGCGACCTGCGGTGTGGATTAGAGCTTTTCCGCTGTTGCGGGGTATCCCGGAAGTTGCGGGGTATCCCGGAAGAGGAGTGCAGCGGCGTTTTCATTGCGGAAAATGCCCATAGATGTGGAACCCCTGCACTGCACATGCAGTGAAAATGCTCTACGCCTTTGCCGGAGCAGCCGCCGGCTGTGCCGGGGGAGACGGAGGTGGCGCTGGAAGCACCAGCGTCTCCGGCTCTGCAATCTGCAGGCCGGCGCGGCGCAGCAACTGGCGGACAACCGGTTCGCCGAAGCGCGTCGCGTCATACTCCACGCGCACTGTTTTCGCGGCTTCATCGATGGCCAAGCGGCGAATGCCGTAGACCTCACGCAGGTTGTTCAGGGCCAGAACCGCGGCCTCCGCAGGAGGCACGCTGTAGCGGTAAAGAGCGTCGACCGTAGTCATATCTTCAGGGTACAGGTGCGGAGGGCGCGGTTCAAGCAGGATGCCAGGCGATCACAGTTTAGACAAGTAGTCGATCATCTCGGGATTGGTCCACTCCTGTGGTCCAATCAGCTTGCGGCGGATCACTCCCTTGCGGTCGATGATATAGGTCTCAGGAAAGCGATACGAGCCGTACAGAGCATTCGATTTTTGCTGTGCGTCGCGCACTGTCAGGAACAGGATGCGGTGTTTATCGAGAAAGCGTTTGTAGGCGTCTCCATCTTCATCCGTAGATACTGCAAGGACCTGGATATTCGGCATCTGTTCCTGCAACGCCTGCAACGACGGCATCTCTGCCACGCAAGGACCGCACCATGATGCCCAGAAGTTCAGGACGACCACCTTGCCACGGAAGTTCGATAACTTCGCGGCGTGGTCGCTATCGGTGACGGTGAAATCGGGAGCCACCCCACCGATCTGCCCGGGCTTCACGTTGCGCTCACAGGCGGTGAGCAGGAGCGACGAGGCGAGCAGGGCTGAGGTAAGAAGCTTCATAACGGGTCGCTTCCTATAATACGAGTGCTGGAGCATCTTCCCTGCAGGTGTAGTGTCGGGCTTCCATATCCTATGGGCGTTTTCCGCAATGAAAACGCCGCTGCACTCCTCTTCCGGGATACCTAGGGTGTGTCATCAAACTCGTGCCGTCAGCGCCGGGAGCAGATTTTTACGAGATCGAGGAATGAGGAGAGAACTGTAGCTGGCTTACTGGAACGACGAGCGACGAAGAGATCGGGAATCGGGGTCCCCAGTCAGCTTT
>NZ_JBFRCY010000484.1:0-4708 GCF_052113305.1 Terriglobus sp. YAF25 | reverse complement strand
CTTCAATGCCTCATCAACGATGGGCTTCAGCTTCACTTCCCCGCCGCGACGGTATCCGCCATCCTGGGTCAACACAGCGACACAGCCGGAATCATTGATCCGGTCAACAAGAGCATGCGCCGCAAATCCACCGAAGATCACATTGTGCACCGCGCCAATGCGGGCACAGGCCAGCAGGGCAATCGCCAACTCGGGGCACATGCCCATGTAGATCGCGACGCGATCTCCCTTTTGGACGCCCGCCTCTTTCAGCATGCTGGCGGCCAACTGCACCTCGGTGAGAAGCTCGGCAAAGGTCAGRGTACGGACTTCGCCCGGCTCTCCCTCCCAGATGATCGCGGGCTTCTGTGCACGGCTGCCCACCGCATGACGATCGACGCAGTTGTGGCTGAGGTTCAGCTTGCCACYGACAAACCACTTCGCCCAGGGCTGATCCCACTCCAGAACCTTTGTCCACGGCTCGAACCAGTCGATCTCGCGCGCCGCATCTGCCCAGAACTCCTCCGGCTGCTCGATGGAGCGGCGGTACATAGCGTCATACTGCTCTCGTGTTTTTATATGGGCCCGTGCAGCAAACTCAGCGTGCGGCGGAAAGACTCGGTTTTCTCGTAAAAGCGAATCAAAACTTGTTTCAGACACAGTCGACATGCAGCTCCTAGTGAGACCACGATTGTACTTTGTCAAAATAACGACCGGCCACAAGTACACTCAGCAAATGGAATTCCATTGGGGCGCCATCTTTGGATTCATGTTCGGCTTTATGTTCGGTGTGGGCTGCGCACTGGCGGTCATGTACTCCATCTATATGGGCGGCTATCGCGCTGCGCTTCGTGACGCCCGGCTCCCCGCACCGCCCGAGCGCTACCGCAAAGCCGTTGCCAAACTTGACAGTACTCAGGGATAGAGCGTTTCTCTGTTGCTGAGTTTCCCGAAGGGGGCGTGCAGCGGCGTTTTCATCACGGAAAACGCCCATAGATGCGGAAACCCTACAGTGCACCACAGGGAAAATGCTCTGGCTTTTTGGGGCTACGACGATTGCCCTAGCTGTGCTCGCAGCGCCGCGACCTCTTGCCGCAGGGCTTCCAGTCCCTCCCTCAGGATTCAACTGCGCCAGCTCCCGTTTGCCGAAAAGACGCAGGAAACAGATCAGGCAGAGGTAGACCAGGACGGGACGCAGGATCTTCTCCAGCAGCGAGACCGTCGATGGCAGGTGGAACATATGTTCGAGCACGGCGGGGTTCTCCCAAGGTTGGAATTTCTGCCGCAGGATACCTCACCGGAGGTGATGAAGAATCGTCCAACCGGGGACGGCATCCGGACAGGTACAATTGTTTGCAGTGGGTTGCTCTTGTCTTTTTGCCGGCCAGATTCTGGCGGTGGAGTTCCGCGCGATTTTGAAGGGATTGACCGAAGCATGATGAAACGGATGTTGTTGGGTGCGCTGCTGCTGAGTGCCGGCAGCGCGATGATGGCGCAGGAGAGCCGGCAAGACATTAGCGTGAGCGCCATCGGAGTATGGCAGCCCCAGGTCAATGGAAATGGCTCCCAGCTAAATGCCAGCATGACCATGGGCGGTCTGGTCAGCTACCGCTACCTGGTAACCCCGCGCAGCGGTCTGGAAGTGAACTACTCCTTCTCGGAGTACACGGACTACTTCCGCACCAGCTTCACCCGGCCCGCGGTTCACGTCCGCCAGCAGGAGATCACAGGCGCCTACGTTTACTCCCGCAACTACGGCAACTACAACCCGTTTGTTGAGGTAGGCGTCGGCGGCTACATTATGAGCCCAATCCGCGACTTCGGCACCACCAGCCTGGATACGAAGCAGAACACGAACATCGGCGCGCTCTTCGGTGCCGGTGTTGCCTATGAGCTCAGCCCGAGCTGGGATTTGCGTGTCGCGTACCGCGCTTTCGTGCTGAAGGCGCCGAACTTCGGTCTCGACTCCGTAGCAACCCGCCGCTATACCGTCATCTCGACTCCGGCGGTCGGCTTCGCCTACCACTTCTAAACTGCCACAGCGGCAGTAAAGCATTTTTCCTGAAGGTGCAAAGTAGAGCTTCCGCATCGATGGGCGTTTTCCGCAATGAAAACGCCGCTGCACTCCACTATCGGGGTGCCCAGCAACAGGAAAAATGCTCTAAAAAGCCCCGGTCTGGACAATCCAGACCGGGGCTTTTCAGTTTCTTCTATCGGGGCCTAGCGTTTCGTCGGATAGCGGCTGTCGGAACCAAAGTGGTAAGCGACACCAAAGGAGACAACCTGCGGAGTAATGCCGTGGGGCGGATAGCTAGGCCAGTTCTGATATTCGTAATCGAACACGCGAACATTGATGCGGCGATTCGCGCGGATATCTAAACCACCGCCGGCAGCCCAGATATTGTAGGCCAGATTCGCAACCTCAACATTATTCCCGAGTTTGTCCGTAAAGTTGTAGACCCCGCGTCCGTACATGCCTTTGATGTACGGACGGAACAAGCCGTCTTTGAACGGCCGGCTGTATCGAGGCCCGATCTCATACGTCTTCTCGTATTCCTTGCCGGGGTTGTCCTGATTGACCTTATGGAACTCACCTTCGATTCCCAGGTGATGCCTGAAGTCGAGATCGAAATAGAGGTGGAACCCCTTGAATTTATCCGCGGTAGAGTCGGATTTGGCGATCGAATAACCGCCGCCGGCCTGAAGATCAGCTCTTCGACTCGCCGTGTAAACCGACTGTGCGTGTACCGCGGGCAGCGCGACAGCGAGTGAGAGCAACGCGAGAGACTTTCTGATTACCTGCAAGAATCCAACCTTCCCTGACCCGAACTGCCAGCAATGAGGGTCAACTAACACAACCTTTTATCTCTATCAGCATAAGACGGGGGCACGAAGGCCCCCGTCTTACGTGGAAATTACTGGTTCTGGGGAGGAGTGGAGGTACCAGAAGCCGGTGCTCCATTTTGTGGAGCAGGAGCGGTTTGAGGAGCGTTTCCGGGATTTCCATCCACGGGGGCCGGCGTTGCCTGCTGCTGTACCGGTGCTGCAGTACCTGCTGCAGGCGCCGCGGCGCCGGTTGCCGGAGCACCTGCTGCCGGAGCAGCGGTTGGCGCTACGGGGGCCGTATAGTAGCTGAGCCTCAGATAGACCGGCGTCACTTCGAACGGCATCTTGTCACGCGGATTCAGAATCGGCTCCTGAGCCGCATGCAGAGTGATGACCTGGTCGGTCCAGGGGTCGAACTTCAGGAAGCTGCTCAGCGGCATGGCGGCCATCTGCTTCAGATCCTTCACGTCCAGCTTCGTTCCCTTTGCCTGCAGCGCGGCCAGCCAGAAGGTCGGATCCTTGTCCTTGTCGTTCTTGATCAGTGAGTCGCCAATCATCGCCTTGTTCAGATCAGGAAGAGCCTTCACACGCGCGGACAGCTGCTGCAGATATAGCCCGAAGTAGGTTGAGGCATCCTGCAGCTCCTTGGCGTTCAACAGCTCGACCGTCTTCTTGGCGGCCTCTTCGTTGTCCTTATCCGTGTGATGCATCGGGATATGGGTAAACGCCGAGGTGTCCGGGAAGAGCAGGCGATCGCTGAAGGCGTACTTGGTGTCCAGGCGATGCCCGAGGATCACGTGTGYAACCTCGAAGGCCAGGATGGCATTCAGGTTGCCCGCCTGCTGCGCACCGTCAGCCGTAATGACAGCCGTGGTATCGATCACGCTCTTGCTCAGCAGCACGGTGTTTCCAACGGCCAGCGATTCCAGCGGCTCCGTCAGCAGCGTACGCACCCGGATGGGGCGCGACAGCGGAATCTGGTTATAGGCCAGAATGTTGTTGGCAAGAGCCGCGAGAGTCTTATCAAACTCACTGGGCGCGGCCAGCAGACCGGCCTTGGTCAGACGGTCGATGACATTGTCTTCCGCCTGCTGTACCCACTCACGCTGCGCACCGAGCGGGCTGACATCCTGAGCATCGTTGGAGACATCCGTCGCGCCCTGCACCTCAACTGAGGTGTTCTCGACTTCCTTCTCAGGAACCTTGAGCGCGTAACCCCAGATATGCCCAACCGCCTTGAACTTGACGATGTTGCCAGGAACCTTCGGATTGCTCTCCTCTACGTAGAACGAGTTCGGCAACCAGATATCCGGCTGCACATTGGTGCGCCAGCTATCGAAGTGGTAGTACTCGCTATGCGTCGCCTGGCTGCCGTTGAAGCTGCCGTTGAAGCGAACGATGTTACCTCCGCGGCGCTCGATCCAGATGCGACCGAAGAAGCGGCCATAGCTTCCTTTCGCGGGCTGCACGTCGAACACCGTGGTCGCGACGGAACCCAGGAAGTCATTGCGGACGAAGTAGAAGTTGTAGTGCTGGCGATCGAAGTCCTTGGAGTCAATCAACAGCATCTGCATGAAGCCGGCTTCGTTGAACTCCAGGTTCAACGCCTTGCCCAGGCCGGTAATAAAGCTGAGCGAGTTCTTGAAAAACCCAAACTTGCCGCCGGTGCTGGTCTTGGAGGTCTCGTAGGTTCTATCGCCGATGACCTTGCTGAACTCGACACGCCCCAGGAAGTGCTGGTCGGATTCGGGCACCTGCAGCAGATCCTGATCGGGCTTCATGGTCTGGATATAGACCTCGGTCAGCGGAGCCCGCTCTTTAAGAACCTTGATCACCTCAGCCTCGCGCGCGATGGCGCGGTCAATCAACTGATTCTGTGCTGGCGTTGGCTTGGTGTATCCGG
>NZ_JBFRCY010000483.1:0-3613 GCF_052113305.1 Terriglobus sp. YAF25 | reverse complement strand
AGGTAGGGCAGAAGCAGCAGCAAAGCCCAGGGCGAAATGCGCGTCTTGGTCGGTGTGGACACGATGGGGTTGATGGTAGCACGACCCCAGGGCGTGCCTGATGGATTTGGATGACATGCTCCTGCCCAGTCTCCGTTCGTTATGCTTAACCCATGGATTCGAACAAGACCCCGGACCTGGCGGCGGCACGGTTCGCTGAGGCGGTGGGTATCATGGCGCAGTTGCGAGCCCCGGATGGCTGTCCCTGGGACCGCGAGCAGACCTTCGACACGATCAAGCGGCACACGCTGGAGGAGACCTACGAGGTCTTCGACGCCATCGAACGACGCTCCTGGCCGGAGCTCAAAGACGAGCTCGGTGATCTTTTGCTGCAGGTGCTTTTCTACGCGCAGATGGCGGAAGAGGCCGGTTACTTCTCAATCGCCGAAGTTGTGGATGGCCTGAACTCCAAGCTCATCCGGCGGCACCCTCACATCTTCGGCGAGGTGACGGCCGACGATGCCGATACTGTCCTCCGCAACTGGGAGGCCATCAAGAAGGAAGAAAAGGCCGGAAAGGCTCGTGAGGGCGGTTTGCTAGGCGAGGTGCCTCGCAGTATGCCGGCTGTCGTCGAAGCGGCCAAGCTGGGCTCGAAGGCTGCCAAGGTCGGCTTCGACTGGCCGGACGTACAGGGGCTTGTCGGCAAGATCGAAGAGGAGTCGCGGGAGCTCGCAGCGGAGGTGGCTGCGGGAGATCGTGCGAAGGTAGAAGAAGAGTTTGGCGACCTGATGTTTACCGCAGTCAACCTTGCGCGGCATTTGAAGGTAGATGCCGAGCAGGCGCTGCGCCTGGCAAATGCAAAGTTCCGTGCGCGATTTGCGGCCATGGAACAGTCCGCGGGAGGCTCCCTGGAGGGCCTCTCGCCAACCCGGCTCGAAGAGCTGTGGGCGGAGGCAAAGAAGGCTTGAGTACGGRGATCGTGATCCGCGAGCTGTCAGAGCTCAGTGAGTTCGACCTGTGTGTCGATCTGCAATTGAAGGTATGGAACTACTCGGAGCAGGACCTGGTCCCGCGCCGCGTTTTCCTCGTCGCGTACCGCATCGGAGGGCAGGTGCTCGGGGCCTATGATGGTGAACGCATGATCGGCTTCGCCATGGGCCTGCCAGGCTTCCGCAACGGACACAGCTATCTTCATTCGCATATGCTGGCCGTTCTGCCCGAGTACCGTAACGGCGGCATCGGCCGCCGTCTCAAACTCGCCCAGCGCGACGGCGCTCTGGCCAAAGGCTTCGATCTGATGGAGTGGACCTACGATCCACTGGAGATCAAAAATGCCTACCTCAACATCACGAAGCTGGGCGCCATTTCCAGACGGTATAAGGCCGACTTCTACGGTTCTTCCACCTCGCCGTTGCAGGGAGGTCTCCCCACTGACCGTCTGTACGCCGAATGGTGGCTCAAGAGCGACCGCGTCAAGACTGTCCTCGCCGGCGGGAAACCTCGAATGGAGATCGAACGCACCGTGGAGGTGCCTGCTGCTATCTATGAGTGGAAGGCAAACGGAGCGGATCGCGATAAGGCAGCCGCCGTGCAGGCCGCGAACCGCGAGGCGCTGCAGGCTGCGTTTGCGCACGGGCTCTCGGTGATCGGCTATGACCGCGATGCGGAGGGGACTGGCAGATTCCTGATGGGCCGCTGGGACGAAGATCAAGTGATTTAGAAGGAAACGAGAGACGAATGAAGATTGATGCCATAGTGTTGCGCGAGATCCAGATGCCTCTGGCTCACCCGTTTGAAACCAGCTTCGGGCTGACTACGATGCGTCGCATCATGCTCGTAGAGCTGCAGGCCGAGGGAGCAACGGCCTGGAGCGAATGCGTCGCCGGAGAGCACCCTTACTTCTCAGACGAGATGATCGATACAGCCTGGATCATCGCGAAGACGGAGCTGGCGCCCCGACTGGTAGGCGTTGAGATCGAAAACGGCGGTAAAGTGCCCGATCTGTTGAAGCAGGTTCGCGGACACCGCATGGCGAAGGCATCTCTGGAAAACGCCGTGTGGGAGCTGGAATCGATTCTGAAGAAGGTTCCTCTGGCCCAGCTGCTTGGCGGCGTGCGCGAGAAGATTCCCTGCGGTGTCTCCATCGGTATTCAGCCCACGCCTGAGAAGCTGATGGAAAAGATCGAGACGGAGCTCGCCGCAGGCTATCAGCGTATCAAGCTCAAATGTAAGCCGGGCTGGGACGTAGAGATCTTCGAGATGGTTCGCAAGCGCTGGCCGGAAATCCTGCTGAGCTGCGATGCGAACTCGGCTTACCGGGTGAAAGATTCCGATCACATCGCCGCATGGGACCGTTTCAACCTGCTCATGATCGAGCAGCCGCTTTGGTACGACGACTTCTACTTCCACTCAAAACTGCAGTCACGCCTGAAGACACGCATCTGCCTGGATGAGTCCATTCGCAACCGGCGCGATGCCCTGGCGGCTATCGACATGGGAAGCTGCGGCATTATCAACATCAAGGTCGGGCGTGTGGGCGGTTTCAGCGAAGCGATTGCAGTCCACAACGTCGCGGCGGAGCGAGGGATTCCGGTGTGGTGCGGCGGTATGCTTGAGACCGGCATTGGCCGCGCACAGAACATCGCATTGTCGTCGCTGGAGAACTTCCGGCTTCCGGGTGATGTAAGCGCCTCCAAGCGTTATTGGGCAGAAGACATCATCGAGCCGGCAGTCGAAGTAAGCAGCACTGGTGAGATCGTAGTGCCGACAACGCCGGGCCGCGGCTTTGAGGTGAAGGCCGACCTCATCCGAAAGCTTACCGTCCGCGAAGAACGAATCACGAAATAGCTAGGACGTATCGACAAATTCGAGATATCCCATGCATCGGGTGCCCCATGTCCGGGGTCCCCAACGAACTTGTTCGTTGGGGTGGTGTCCCTCGGGGACATGGGCCCGGTCTTCACTATCCCGAGTACTCATCCGACCTTTCCTGCATCATCGTCTGAAAGATCAAAATACGGTCTCGCGAAGCGCGATACCCCACCCTTCGCGATAAAACCGCGAAGAATGGGGCAACGAGACTCTACTCCTTCCGAATTTGTCGATACACCCTAGGAACACGCTTTGTAGGCTGGCCTCCCACTCTTGCGGCGGCTCTATGGTCGCAGGGGAGCGGTAAGAAGCACCTTGATGGCGTCCTGCCAGGAGAGTGCTTTGGGCATCGGCRTCACATTTGTTGCCTCAAACAGCGACTTCACCCTGACGGTATGTACCAACACTTCACGCACCGTGATGTCCATGGTGAGCCGGCTGTAGGTCCAGAGCCCGTTGCCAAAATCGCGCTGATCGAGCTCGAGGTTGCCGCCCGCATAGATCTTTGCGATCAGGCCCCATCCGAGGTTGGCATCGCGAAAGATATGGCCCTCCATGCGCATCATGTGATGGCTCTGCGAATCGATCCAGATGCGGCCCTCAAGGGAGCCAAGGGCGGCCTGGGCCATGCCGGACGGATGAAAAGCCGGGTTCGGGTGGAAGTCCAAAACGACTTGCTGCGGCGACCGCCCTGCCAGTTGCGGTTGACCTGGGACGTAGGTCCAGAGCATTGCATCCGGCATGAGTTTGATCAGTTCCGTGG
>NZ_JBFRCY010000482.1:0-5988 GCF_052113305.1 Terriglobus sp. YAF25 | reverse complement strand
GGCATGTGCTTTCATCATACGAAGCATGGCAAGTATCAGAGCATTTCTCCTGTTCCTGGGTACCCTGAAAGGAGCGTGCAGCGGCGTTTTCATTGCGGAAAACGCCCATAGATACGGAAGCCCTACACTACACATACAGGAGAAATGCTCTAACGATCAGGCCCGTTGCAGTGCGAGCGCAATCTCATGAGTCGGGATCGCACCTTCACGCAGAATCATCCACGATGAGCCGCCGCCGCTGAGATCGACAATGGTCGTCGGCTGGGTCCGGGACGTGGGTCCACCGTCAACAATCAGCGGAATCTGATCGCCGATCTGCTCCCGGACACCGTTGGCATGCGTACACTCCGGCAGTCCCGACATGTTTGCCGCCGTTGCCGTAATCGGCAGTCCAAGCTTGGCAACCACTGCCCGCGGAATCGCTGCCTCCGGTACGCGTAGCGCAACGTTGCCCGTCTGGGCGGTAACGCGCAGAGGCAATTTGCCGCCGGCCTTCACGATGATGGTCAAGGGACCCGGCCAGAACTTCTCTGTCAAACGATCGAAGGCGGTATCAAGATCACGAGCCAGCTCATACGACTGCGATACTTCAGAAAGAAGCAGGCTCAGCGGTTTGTACTTTGCGCGTTTTTTGATCTCGTAGATACGCTCAACGGCGCGAAGGTTAACGGGATCCACGGCAAGCCCGTAAAAGGTATCGGTCGGCATACCGACCACATCGCCCTGATTCAGGCGTTGGGCAACATACGCCACCAGCTCCGGTTCCGGCTCATCCGGATGCATACGAACAACGTCAGCGCTCAATACGGTCCCTCTGAAACTCATTCAGAGTACAACAAGCACTGTTTTTGGTTGCCTATGAGCCATCGAAAACGGCGTAGCCAGACATTGCAACGAACAGTCCTTCCCTCTTTCCTGTTACCTCCGTAACACATATTGTTTCTCGCAATCCTGTCTTCTCAAAATGACTGCAACTATCCCCACAGGACTGTGTCTGGTTCTGTCAGGTCGGCTATCCCCGTTCCGGTGTGTTCCCCAACACGTCGGTTCAAGCTCGACAGAAAGGGCCGGTATACGGTCTGGATAAAATCTTTCCCGGCGCGTCGCCCGGCCTTCCCTGATTCGGCATTTCAATCTCAGCCGTTGGAGGAATAAAAAAATGAAAAAGTCATATCGGACGCATTCTCTTGCTCTCTCCCTCATGTTTTTCTTCAGTGTTGCCGCTTTTGCGCAGCGCGCTCACCCCATTGGCTCGGGCGTTGGTCTCGGCGGTGGTGCGGGTGCTGGCGTCGGCTCAGCAGGCACTGGTCTGGGTAGCGGTAATTTGGGTGCCAGTAGTGTTGGCGCAGGTAGCCTGGGCTCCGATAGTTTGGGTGCCGGTACGGGTGCAGGGCTTGGCGCCAACGCTGGCGCCGGTCGCACCAATGTTGGTGTGAACGGAGCGACTTCCGCAAACGTCAGCGCATCCAGGCAGTCCCCTGACAAGGTGCTGACCAATACGCATCTCGACTCATCGCTCACCTCTACCCTAGGCAACAGCGGTGTTTCGATCCCGGGCGGAAATCTTCAGACCGCCTGCTCAGGCTTCAAAGATCTCGGCAACTGCGTTGCTGCGATGCACGTTGCACGAAATCTCAACATTCCCTTCGCCAGCCTGCAGTCACAGATGACCGGCTCGAACGCCGTCAGCCTCGACAAGGCCATCAAGTCCACTGCAGCAGCGGGTACCGATGCGAAGGCGGAGGCGAAGAAAGCCACCAAACAAGCCAACACTGACATTCATGCCAGCGAGTCTGCGTCATCGACAACCACGGCTGACTCCCACATGTAAGTCGCAACTCCTCCGAAAAAGGAAGAGACTCCCATGCTGGGAGTCTCTTCCTTTTTTAAAAACCTCATCCTGTCTCAATGGCCTGCCGGCGCCTTTCCACCCGCCCTGAAATGCTTTGCCAGAAGCACTAATGGCGCAGCGAGAAGAGTGATCCAGCCCATCAAGCGGAAGCAGTCCATGAAACCGAGCATGCGAGTCTGCGCCTCAAACTGAGCATAGAGCTGCGCATATGCTCCACGCGTGGCGTCGGCTACGCTGTAGCCGTGGATCTGGAGGTAGCTTGAAATCTGCCTCACATTCTGCTGCAGCGCATCGCTGGATGAAGAGAAGTACGCTGACAAGCGATCTTCGTGAAAATTCTGCCGCCGCTCGCTCATCGTGGTGACAAAGGACACGCCGAAGCTCCCACCCCAGTTGCGAAAGAGATTCGTCAGGCTCGACGCCTTATTGTTCTGGTCAGGCCTAAGCTGCGAGTACGCCAGCACCGTGAGCGGAACGAAGAGGAAGGCATATCCAAATCCCTGATAGGCGCGGGCAAAGGCGTAATGGAAGTAGTCAGACTGCAGCGTCAGACGGCTGTAATAGAACATCGAGGCGGCGACGACAGTCAGGCTGGCGCCGATCATCATGCGCGGGTGCACAATTCCACGCTGCACCAGCTGCGCCGCGACAGGAGCGAGGAAGGTAATCACCAGTGCTCCCGGACCAAGCACCAGACCGGCGTCGAGCGCGCGATATCCGTACAGGCTCTGCAGGATCTGCGGAATCATCGTTGTCGTCGCGAAGAGGCCTAAACCGAAGATGAAATAAAAGGCGCAGGCAATCGCGAAGTTCCGGTTTGCAAGCATACGGAACTCCACGATGGGATCGGGTGTGCGCAGCTCCCACCAGATTGCGGTTCCCCAGCAAACTACAGCGATTGCAAACAGCCAGCTGATAGACGTGCTGCCAAACCAGTCGTCAATCTGGCCGCGGTCGAGCACGAGCTCAAGTGCAGCCGAGCCGATACCGATCAGCGCAATACCGACGCCGTCTACCTTGCCGCCGCCCTGCGCCTTCAACTTGCGGCGCTCTTCTTCAAAGGCCGGAGGGTCGTGCACAAAACGCTCAGTCAGAAACAGGCTCAGCGCGCCGATAGGGATGTTGATGAAGAAGACCCAGCGCCAGTTGAAGTTATCGGTAATCCAGCCACCAAGAACAGGACCGATCGCCGGCGCCGTGACGATGGCGACGGTATAAAGCGCAAAAGCACTGGCCCGCTTTGCAGGCGGGAAGGTATCGACCAGAATCGCCTGTTCTACCGGTGCAAGGCCCCCACCTGCAATTCCCTGCAGCACGCGAGCGATCAGAATCACATTCAGACTGGGCGCGATACCGCAGAAGAAGCYGGTGACGGTAAAGAGCGCTACGCAGATCATGTAGTAGGTCTTTCGGCCGAAGACGCGGCTCAGCCATGCCGACATCGGCAAAACGACAGCATTAGCCACCAGGTAGGTTTGCCCAGGCGGCCCCCGTATTCAATGCATATGGCTACGRGGGCGCAACCATGTCACAGCTGATGGAAGCCACCGGCCTGGAAAAGGGCGGCATCTATCGCCACTTCAGCAGCAAGGAAGAGCTCGCGATGGAGTCGTTCAAGTTCGCCTGGAATGCGGTGCTGGAGGTTCGCCTGCAAGGGCTGGAGAAAGTGCCGACCGCCCTCGGCAAACTGCGGCACATCATCGACAATTTCGTCGAAGTACGATCCCCGGTTTCAGGAGGGTGTCCCTTGCTGAATACAGCCATGGACTGTGACGACGGCAACCCGGCGTTACGTGACCTCGCTAAAAAGACACTGCAAAACTGGCAGCAGCGCCTGATGAAGATTGTGGATGATGGCATACACACCGGGGAGATCGTGGGTGCCGCTTCTCCGAAGATCACCGCAAACGTCATCATCTCTACCCTGGAGGGGGCCGTAATGATTACCAGGCTGGAACACACGCTGGATGCGCTGCAAGATGCGCGTACTGCCCTGTCTGCCCACCTGGAAACTCTTGCAGCAAAACCCCGGAGACATGCAAGAACCTGATGGCTGCGAGTGGCAGGAAGAAAATTCTCCTGACACCCGCTCTGCCACCTACAGCCGACTCAGTTGGCGGGTTGAAGCTCCGCGTCGACCGCGAATGCATCCTCTTCTTCGGCCACATAGCTTTCCTGTGGCTGCATTCCTACCAGGCCTACGATGACAAGAGCCAGGATCTGTGGCTCGATCGGCTGACGATAATCCATCGATGCATGCGTCAGATAGTACGGAATGGGAAACAACACTACGAGTATTAGGTACGGCATCACCGAACGCCAGTCCTTCTGCAGCCAACGGCGGATACCGCGTAGCATCAGCAGTGTGAGACCGGTGCAGAAGAACAAGTTCGGAACATCGAAGGGCTCACGCTTCAGATAAGCACGATCGAAGCTCCAGAAACTGGTCCAGTAGCGCAGAGCCCTGCGCAACGTGACAGCCGCGAAGTAGCGAGGATGCTCACGGACGAAACGTACGGAAAGGTCATGCTTTTCCGCCAGGTATCCCGTCTCTCCCATCTCGGTCCACTTCTTCATCTCATAGGCATCGCTCGCCGGATGCGCCGAAGGAGGATTCGTGACCGAAGCGTCTCCATGGTTGCCGGCGTAGAACTCGAGCCAGAAACCATCGCGCAGGGGGACGGCCGTATGCAGGACACGCTGGTTGCGAATCGACCATGGCAGGACAACGACGATCGTTGCCAGCACTGCAACAGCCATACGGCGGATCCACGGTCCACCCTCGCGGCGTACACGCCAGCCGGCAAGCAGGAGCAGGAATGGAAGCGAAGTCAGGACCGAGGGGTTTGAAAGCAGCGTAACCCCGAAGAGCACACCGAAGGCAGCCCAGCCGATGGAGCGGTGGGCACGGTGTAGCCCCTGTGCTGCCCAGAAGCAGCAGGCAAAAAGCAGCGAAGTCAGAGCGTAGTCCCAGACCTGGGATGCGGAAAAGTATATGGCGAAGGGATAGAGCGCCCAACCCCATGCTGCCCAACGCGCCGCTCGCTGACCGGCGACATTACGAACACTGAAATAGACCGGAATGCAGGTCAGCGCCGAGAAGAGACTGTTGATTGCCAGCAATACATAGGCAGCCTGCAACGTATAGAGCCCGAACAGCCGAAAGACCCCGGACATCAGATACGGATAGATGGGTGGGACCAACGCCGTGGGTCCGGTCAACGGCAGGAAAGGCGCGCTGAAGCCATGGCCGAAGAAGAGGCTGCGGGCAACCCACCCCATCTCGGCGCCGAAATCGCCGTGATCGAGCGTTGGTTTGGCAATATCACCGGCGGCGAATACAGCAACGACCAGCCGAATCGCCAGAGCGAAGAAGACTATCGCGGGTAGGAGCCGGACCGGAGAATCGAAACTGTCCCGAAGGCGGGAGAACCACGAAGAACGCTTCGTGCGCGTCGCGAAAACTGTCGTCATGCCACCTCACCAGAGGTGCAGGACGCGGGGGATGTCGCCGTGCCAGAGCCGGCGAATTTGTTTCCTTGCATGTAGCTCCTTCATGAGCCTCTTGGACGTGTTCTTTTTGCTTTGGACTACAAACGCAACTAAAAAATCTCTCGTAAGAGGAGCGCAATCGGTCGAATGTCACGTCGAAAGTTGCCCTAGTCTCTCATCCGAAAAGYCTTAAAATGGTAAAAATCTGATGCCTTTCCTGATCACCAGCCGAACGAATTCCCGTTTAAAGCAGCTTCGAGCTGCGCTGGACGGACTGCCCCGGCTCTCCGAAGGCTATATCGGCATTGAAGGCGAGCACCTGCTGGAAGAGGCCCTACGCAGTGGCCTCGAGGTAAAGTCCGTCTTTTTGCGCGAGGACCGGGTTCTTCCGGCATCCCTTATTCTGCCTCCGACCTTGGAGGTCATCTCCGTCGCAAAGGATGCCTTTATTTCGGCGACGGAGGCCCCACAGGGGGTTGCCGCTTTGGTTACTCCTCCCCGGCACTCCCCCGAAGCGCTGCTGCGCGGCAAACCGCTGATCATCGTTGCCGAGGCGCTTCAGGATCCGGGCAACCTTGGCACCCTGATCCGTACGGCGGAGGCCTTCGGAGCCACCGGCCTGGTAACGCTTTCAGGGACTGTCT
>NZ_JBFRCY010000481.1:0-3615 GCF_052113305.1 Terriglobus sp. YAF25 | reverse complement strand
CATTAGACATTCCCGAGTGCATCCATTTACTATCCATATCTTGCAGCAAGAAATTTCCTACTGCAAGTTGGTCGAGTAGTGGATCTCGAGTGAAGAATTTGTAGATGTTAGCCGTTTTCGAGCCTTCCAATGGCGTTCCGAAGAGATACAAAAATCGGACTTTTTTATAAAGCTCGTCATCGCGATATGTAAGCAAAACTTGCTGAGTAAGAATCCCGCCCAAACTATGCGCAACAAAAATCACTTCACGGTGGCGTGAGAATATTCCATCATTCTTCAGCCTATTTGCAATCAAGGTGACAAGGTCTTCAACTGACATCCTTCCACCCTTGTGCGGCGTTGGGTAGGACGCCACATAAATATCGGTCCCTTCGAATGCTGGATCAATATCATTCGCAATCATCTCAGGCCAATAGTGATCACCATCACAGCGCCATGCCTCTGGGCTACTGAACAAGCCATGAACAAAGACGATGACTCTTGAATTGCCGTTATCTTTTATGTATCCACCCGTATCCGGTAACGCATGCGGTTCTACGGCAGCAAAGGCGAGGAAAGATAGACTAAAAAGCAGAATTGGCGCAAGAACTCTGCGCACGAAAATGGAGGCGCTCATCTCTACTCCTTGAGTAGCGAAAGGCTACCTCAAACTCCCGCGCTTGTCGCCGTTTTAATTGAAAGCAAATAAAAAGCGTGGGACAAAATCCCACGCTTTCAAGAACCTATATTTTCCTTACTGCAACAATCCCTGCTCCGGTTCCTTATGGTTTGACTCATCCGGCGGAATCACCACGGCTGCCGCGACCTTGTCCGCTTCATCCAGGCTGAGGAGTTTCACACCCTGGGTGCTGCGGCCGGCGGCGCGGATGGTCTTGGTGTCGATACGGATCATCTTGCCGAACTGGCTGATCGCCATCAGTTCGCTGGTCTCGTCGACCAGGTTGATGGAGGAGACCTTGCCGGTCTTGGCCGTCGCCTTCATGTTGATGACGCCCGAGCCGCCGCGGGTCTGCAGGCGGTACTCCTCGGCATCGGTACGCTTGCCGAAGCCGTTCTCCGAGACCGAGAGGATCAAGCAGGGGGTAATGGCGACGCCTTCCGCCGCGCGCTTCTGGCGTGACTCCTCGCTTGGCGTGGTCGCCAGAGCGATAACGTAGTCGTCCTTCTTCAGCGTGATGCCCTTCACACCAGCGGCCGGGCGGCCCATGCTGCGGACGTCGGACTCCGGGAAGCGGATCGCCATGCCCTCGCGAGTAGCGAGGAAGATGACCTGGTTGCCGTCAGTGACGCGGGTGCCGACCAGCTCGTCGTCCTTACCGATGCCCATGGCAATGATGCCGCGGGTCATGACGTTGGAGAAGTCAGTCAGCGGAGTCTTCTTGACCGTACCCTGCTGCGTCGCGAAGAAGATGAACTTGCCCTCTTCAGTCAGGTCGCGGATGCCGAGGTAGGTCACGACCTTCTCGCCCGGCTGCAGCGCCAGCAGGTTGGCGATATGCTTGCCCTTGCCGGTGGCGCCGACGTCGGGAATCTCGTAGATCTTCACCCAGAAGACACGGCCGGTATTGGTGAAGCAGAGTAGATACGAGTGCGTGGACTCGACGATCAACTGCGCGACGAAGTCCTCCTCACGCGTCTTCATGCCCAGACGGCCGGTGCCGCCGCGGCGCTGCTGACGATAGGTAGAGATCGGCGTGCGCTTCAGGTAGCCGGTGTTCGAGACCGTGACCGCAACCTGCTCGTCGGCGATAAGGTCTTCGAGCGTAAGCTCAGCGCCCTCATCGACGATCTGGGTGCGGCGCTCGTTGCCGTACTTGTCGCGGACCTCCTCGAGCTCCTTGACGATGAGCCTGCGCAGCTTCTTATCCGAAGCCAGGATCGACTCGTACTCGGCGATGTTGTCGCGAACCTCACCCAGTTCCTTCAGCAGCTCGTCGATGGAAAGCTGGGTCAAGCGGTAGAGCTGCAGGTCGAGGATGGCGTCGATCTGGCGGTAGCTGAGGATCAGGCTGCCGTTCGCCGGCAGCGTCTCGGCCGTAATGCCGTACTTCGCCGGGTCCAGCGTAATACCGGCAACCTCAGTCCCGTTAAGCGAGATGGCGCGGCCGGAGAAGTAGCGGAACAGATTCTCGCGGGCATCGGCGCGGCTGGAGCTGTTTCGGATGGTGCGGATGACCTGGTCCAGGTGGTCGAGCGCGATCTGGTAGCCGAGCAGGATGTGCTCGCGGTCGCGCGCCTTGCCCAGCAGGAAGGCGGTGCGGCGGCGCACCACATCGATACGGTGATCGATGAAGGCGCGAATCGCGTCGGGCAGCGGAAGCTCGCGCGGCTGGCCGTTGTGCACGGCCAGGAAGATCATGGAGAAGCTCTCCTGCATCTGCGTGTGCTTGAAGAGCTGGTTCAGCACGATCTCAGGCTGCGCTCCACGCTTCAGTTCGATGACGATGCGCATGCCCTCGCGGTCAGAGAAGTCGTCCACGCCGGAGATCTCGTCGATGACCTTGTCGTTGACCAGCTCGGCGATGCGCTTGATGAGGTTGGACTTGTTGACCTGGAAGGGAAGCTCGGTGACAACGATGGACTGGCGTCCGCCGGAGATGGCCTCCGTCGCGACCTTGGCGCGGACCAGGAAACGTCCACGACCGGTGGAGTAGGCCTTCTCGATGCCGCTCTTGCCGTAGAGGATGCCGCCGGTGGGGAAGTCCGGTCCCTGCACATGGCGCAGCACTTCTTTCACCCCAATGTTGGGGTTGTTGACCATATCGATGGCCGCATTCACCACCTCGGTGAGGTTGTGCGGCGGAATCTTGGTGGCCATGCCTACCGCAATACCTTCCGCCCCGTTGATGATGAGGTTCGGCACGCGCGTCGGCAGCACCGTAGGTTCCAGCACCGATTCGTCGTAGTTCGGTGTGAAATCGACGGTGTCCATGTCGATATCGGCCAGCATCTCGCCGGCGATCTTCGTCATACGCGACTCGGTGTAACGCATAGCGGCCGGCGGATCGCCGTCGACCGAACCGAAGTTACCCTGGCCATCGACCATGGGATAACGCATGCTGAAAGGCTGCGCCAGACGCACCAACGAGTCATAGATGGCGGAGTCGCCGTGCGGATGGTACTGGCCCATGGCCTGGCCGACGATCTTGGCCGACTTGGTGTACTTCTTGTTGGCCGTCAGCCCCATCTCCGACATGGTGTAGAGAATGCGGCGATGGACAGGCTTCAGCCCGTCGCGAACATCGGGCAACGCACGACCGATGATCACCGACATGGAGTAGTCGAGATAACTGCGACGCATCTCATCTTCGATATTGATCGGGATGATAGAAGTGCCGGCGGGGGAGTTGCCGTCGCCGCTGTTGCCTGAGTTGAGCGGGAGATTGTTCTGATCGTCTGCCATGTGGATGATTTAAGTATACCGTTTTATGGGTGGTTTTGACAGGCTGGCGAGTGCGCGAAAGTGGTTGATTTTATTGGTACTTTTGCGCATTTCAAACCATCGTCCAGAGCAGTGGAAATACGCCTGTTCTTCGCCCTGGAAAATGCGGGCTTGCCCATGCACCGGGTGCCCCGGGTCCCTGGGGGACCTGGGTATTCGCGCTACGCGCGAAC
>NZ_JBFRCY010000480.1:0-7573 GCF_052113305.1 Terriglobus sp. YAF25 | reverse complement strand
GATCCAGCTTGAAAGCCCGGGCGAAGGCTTTTTCGGCGGCAACCAGATCGTTCCGGTCCAGTGCCCGCGCACCGTCCAAATAAGAATCGGCAGCCTTCCTGGCCTGTTTTGCCGAGACTGGTTTCGCGGGAGTCTGCGCACCGACGTACGACCACGCGGCGCCCGCAAACAAAACTGCGGCCACGGTGATGCGAAGATGCTTCATCGAAGAGTTAGACGCGAAAGAAAGGGATTAGAGTGTTTTTCCTGTTGCTTGGTATCCCGATAAAGGAGTGTTGCAGCGTTTTCATTGCGGAAAACGCCCATGAATGCAGAAGCCCTACGCAAGACCTACAGGAAAAACGCTCTAGCGTGCGCCGACAACAACATTGAATGCCGGCCGCTCCACATTGCGCTCACTGCGCACGGGACGGCGGAGGCCATTGCGGATGGCGTTCGAGTCCATGTTCAGCTCGGCCAGCGTACGGGAGAGTGTATTGCGGTGCATGCCCAGCTCTTCCGCGGCCTTGCACTGGTTGCCGCGATGATGCGCAAGCACTTCGAGGATGTAGCGCTTCTTGAACTCGCGCACAGCGTCGGTATAGCTGATTCCTGCATTGTGCATCTGTGCGACTAGAGTCTCAAGTTCTCGCTTCATTTCTTCCTCATTCAAAGTTACAGTCGTTCTCTTACCGATGTCGGGAGACCGTAGCGGCCTCTTTTTTGAGTTGCGAGACACCGTTCATCACGCGCTGCTGAAAATCAGTTGGCACGATGAAGGATACCCCATGCGATGCGGTTAGGAAATAGGGAGCAAGGTACGACTGGCGAAACAGGGTCGATTTGGGCAAAAAAGCCGCAACGGACATGACAATTGCCGTAACGGCCAGACAACCCCGCAGGAATCCAAAACAGGCTCCTCCCAGACGATCAGCCATGCCAAGTCCAACGGCCTCACAGCTTTTGCGGATGGCAAGGCCGGCCAGTGTTGCCAGCAGCATAACCGCAAAGGCGATGATCAGAAATGCCGCCGTCTCAGCGGCTGGCCGTGCCGTGATCCATCGAGCCAGAACAGCCGCGACCTGCGGATAGTACATACCCGCCAGCACGATGCCGACCGCGATGCCTGCCAAAGAAAACAGTGACCGGATGAGGCCACGCAGAAAGGCGGCAATCACCGACCAGGCAAGCAGAGCGACGATGGCGTAGTCCACCGGAGTCATCACTTTTATTTTGAGTGATAGCTGGCGGATTTAGCTGTTGACTCTTTGGCTACACCTCAATTTGGCTACGCCTGAAGAGGGTGGCCGGTGATGCGTTGATACGCCTCGAGGTACTTCGCGCGGGTATTGACGATGACCTCCTCCGGCAGAGCGGGCGCCGGAGCCTGCTTGTTCCAGTGGATCGATTCCAGGTAGTCGCGCACATACTGCTTATCGAAGGAGGGTTGCGCCCCGCCGGGAGAGTACAGATCGGCGGGCCAATAACGGGAGGAGTCCGGCGTCAACACCTCGTCCGCCAGCGTGATGGCGCCGTCGCTTACGCCAAATTCGAACTTCGTATCCGCCAGGATCAGCCCCTTCGATTCGGCATGAGCGGAGGCTTTGGCATAGATGGCCAAGGTCAGGTCACGCAGGTTGGTGGCGGTTTCCTGCCCGACCACCCGGATCACCTCTTCGAACGAGATGTTCTCGTCGTGCCCCACGTTGTTCTTGGCTGCGGGGGTAAAGATCGGTTCCGGTAGCCTGTCGGACTCGCGCRGCCCTTTGGGCAGAGGAATGCCGCAGATCATGCCGGTCTTCTGGTAGTCCTTCCAGCCGGAGCCGGAGATGTATCCGCGAACGACACACTCAACTGGGAACATCTCAGCTCGCTTTACCAGCATCGAGCGCCCCGCTTAGGTGGATGCGAGAGCTGCTCTCGCGCCAGCTTGCGTTCGGCAATTGCCGCTTCCAGCTCTGAATTGAACTCTGCTCCCAGCAGGATTGTGAGGGCTGTCAGGTAAAACCACGTCAGCAGGATGATGACAGCTCCCAGAGAGCCGTAGGTCACCGAGTAGTTGTTGAAGAAATGCAGATAGGTTCTCAACCCAATGGAGGCCGTCAGCCAGCAGGTAATGCCGAGTGCTCCCCCGGGTGTAAGCCATCGCCAGGCGCGAACCTTGAAGTTTGGCGCGAAATAGTACAGCGAGGCGATCGTCAATGCCAGGAATGAACCGCCGACAGCATACCCGAGAATGCGCGCCATCCAGCCCACCACTGCGGGAAGGCCCATCGTCGCCGTAAACCAGTGGCCGAGCAGGTCACCTCCCAGCATTGACGACAAAGAGAAGGTAAGCATGATGGAGATCACGACTGTCAGCACCACGGCGGAGAGGCGAGCCCGCAGATACGAGCGCGATTCCCGGATGTTGTAAACCGAATTTAAGGCTTCCTGCATGGCTGAAACACCGACGGAGGCAGACCACAGCGCTGCCAGCAAGCCGATGGTGACCTTTCCGGTGGTGGAATGTGCCGTCGTCTGATCGAAGGTGTGCAGCACCAGGTCGAATGCCTCCGGCGGAATCACCTTGGCGAGATATTGCAGGATCTGCATGTAAAACCCTGTTGCGGATTTGGCCGCAATGCCGAGCAGCGAACTGGTTGCGATGAGCGCGGGGAAGACTGCAAACAGGAAGTAATACGCCAGCTGTGCCGAACGGCCTAACAAGTCATCTTTCAGGAGCGATCGCGCGGTTCGTCGCAGCACAACACGCAGGCTGATGCCTTCTAGGTTCCATAGAGATCGCAGCGGAGACCGGTTGACCATGTCCCATACGTACTGCGGCGCCGAAGGACTCCTCGGCTCGGGTTGGGCATCCAGCAACATGCATCTACGTTGGATGGCTGGATCGCAGCAGGGTTTGGATGCCTATCTCAACGAGACAAAACAAAGGGCCTCGCGATGGAGGCCCTTTGTCATTTTGTTGCTTGTATTTAGGCTGCGTTCGTTGTCCGGTCTGCCCGGTTCAGATTCACGCTGACAATGCGCGAGACGCCCGGTTCCTGCATCGTGACGCCGTAGATCATGTCGGCTTCTGACATGGTGCGTTTATGGTGCGTAATCACCACAAACTGTGTATTTGCCGACATCTCGCTTACCAGCTTGGCGAAGCGGCCAACGTTGGTTTCGTCCAGAGGCGCATCGACTTCGTCCAGGATGCAGAACGGCGCCGGAGCGTAGAGGAAGATGCCGACCAGCAGGGAGAACGCGGTAAGGGCCTTTTCTCCACCTGAGAGCAGCAAAATGTTCTGCAGCTTCTTGCCCGGAGGCGAAGCGATGATGTCGATACCGCTCTCGGAGATGTTGTCCGGATCGGTGAGCTTCATCATGGCTTGGCCGCCATTGAACAGTTTGGTGAAGGTGGTTGAGAAGTTCTCGTTGATCTGTGTAAAGGCCTCTTCGAACTTGGTGCGCGAGACCTCGTCGATTTCCTTGATTGACTGGTGGGTGTTCTCGATCGAATCCAACAGATCCTTACGCTGGCTTTCGAGGAAGCCGTGGCGCTGCTCGGTCTCGGCAAACTCTTCCAGGGCCATCATGTTGACCGGTCCCATGTTCTCGAGCTTCTGCTTCAGGTTCCCTGTCTCTTCGCCGGCTGCGGTAAGCTCATCTCCGCTGATACGCAGCGTTAGTTCGTCAGCACGCAGCTCCGCTGCCTCGACACCCAGGTCCGCCATGGTTTGTGCTTCGAGATGCTCGATGTCCGAGCTCAGACGTGCTGCCTGTGCTGTGAGTGCGCTGCGCTTTTCCCGCAGAGCATCGGTTTCGATACGCAGCGTCTTCAGCTTTTGTTCAAGCTCAGTCAGCGAGGCGCGTAGCGCTGTCGCTTCGGAGGTGAGTGTCTGCTGTTCGGAGATTGCCTGCTCTCGCTGAGCTGCCAGCACGGTCTGCTGCTCGGCCAGTTGCAGGTTTTCCTCTTCGCGGCGCTGCTTCTCCGTAGCTCCGGACGTAAGCTGCTGTTCCATCTGGAGGAGCCGTTGCTGCTGGCCGTTGAACATGCGCTGGTTCTGTTCAAAGGCAGCCGTTGCATTGCGACGGCGCTCTTCCAGGCCGGCGAGCTGCGCTGAGGCTGCGGCGGCCTCAGACTGCAGCACCTCGCGGCTCAGACGCAGCTCGTCCATGCGTGCCGTGAACTCGGCGATACGGCCTTCGGCAGAGGCGCGCTCGGCCTCGTACTTTGCAGCCTCTTCCTGCTTGCGGCTAATCAGGTCCTGCTTGGCATTGCGGGCTTCGCGGTTGCGCTCGACAGAGAGCTGCCATTCGGCCAGGCGACGCTCAATACGGGCAGCCTCCGACTCCATCTGGCGCAGGGCCGCGCCTTGGTTAGCAGACTCACGTTCGGCTTCGCGGCGCTCAGCTTGCTTGTGCTCCAGAAGCTGTGACAGTTCAGTGATCTGACGGGCCAGGGTAGCGGCATGAATCTCGGTCTGCGAGAGTTCGGCTTCAAGCCCCTCCAGCTTGGTCTGAATCTCACGCAGCTCGCGCTTCAGCGCCAGGGGGCCTTCGCCGCGTGGACGTCCGCCGGTGACCGTAACGTTATGGAAGGTCTCGCCGGATGGTGAAAGGAAGAAGGCATCCGGATTCTGCAGCGCAAGGTCACGCGCCGTGGAAGAGTCCGGAGTGACATATCCCTCACGCAGCTTCGGCAGGACCACCTCGAGCGATTTGCCGAAACCGTTCAATACGCGGATGCAGTTCTTCAGCGGCACAATGCCGGTGTGCCCGGTGGTGTTCGCCGTGGATTCCATGCCCGCGGTGAAAGGGAACCGAGCCTGTGAGTCCGGAGGATGCACCAGGAAGGTCGCGCGGCCTTCAACATCCGACCGCAGCATCTGCATGCCCTGGTCGGCGGCGTCCCAGCTCTTGACGACGATGTAGTTCAACTCGTCACGCAGGAACTCATCGACGACCTGCTCATACTGGCCATCGACTTCCAGAAAGTCGGCGAGAGTTCCGATGGGCGCAACCGTGCTGGTGGCGGCATTGTGGCGGAAGATGTTACGGACCGTATCCGTCGAATAGCTGTGCTCGCGGATCAGGGCTTCCAGTGAGTTCCGGCGGCCCAGCAGGGTGGCAACCTCGGCGCGAAGCTGGTCGCCACGGCGCTTGGTCTCAGACTCTTCTGACCGTTTGCTCTCAAGCTGGGCGCCAGCGGCCTCAGCCGTTGCCGACTCCAGGAACGACTGTGTCTCGGCACGTTCGGCGGCCAGAGTCTCCATCTGCTGGCGGATCTGGGCGAGCTCGGCGTTGCCGGTCTCAAGACGTGTTTCCAGCTCGGAGATACGGTCGGTATTCGAGGCTGTGCGAGCCACCACGCGCTCCAGCTCAACGGCAGTCTGGTTGGAGCGGACACCCGCTTCGCGGATGGCGGCATCCAGCTCATAGCCGCGGGCGCGGCCGGTGCTGGCCTCGGCGTCCAGGGTCTCGAACTCTGCAGCCTGGCTATCGATCGTTTCCGTCAGAGAGGCGATCTGCTGGGCCGTATTCGCCTGTTCGGCGTCCATCTGCGCCAGCTTACTTGCCAGCACAACCCGCAGTTTGGTGCGCAGTTCATCGCGCAGGGCCACATAGCGTTCTGCCTTGGCCGCCTGGCGCTTCAGGCTGGCCATCTGGCGCGTGACTTCGTCGAAGATGTCATTGACGCGGGCAAGGTTCTGCTTGGCAGCCTCAAGGCGGAGCTCAGCCAGCCGCTTCTTGGTCTTGAAGCGTGTAACGCCGGCGGCCTCTTCGAGGATGGCCCGGCGGTCCAACGGCTTGGAGCTCAGCAGTTGACCGATGCGCTCCTGACCGATGATCGCGTAGTTCTCGCCAGAGAGACCCGTACCCATGAAGACATCCTGGATGTCGCGCAGGCGGCAGATCTTGCCGTTCATCAGGTACTCGGACTCGCCGGAGCGGAACAAACGGCGGGTGACGGTAATCTCGCCAGCGCGTACCGGAGCACGATTGAACTTGCGACGGCGGATCTTCAGTACCACATTGTTGGCCGCATCGGCTTCGGGAATGCCTTCGAGCTGCTGTTGCGGATGCGCTTCACCATCGATTACCTGACCTGGCTGCGCTTCCAGCACCGCGGCTTCGGTGTCGGCGGCACGCTCAGCGCGCAGGGCAGCTTCGTCCCAGTCGCCGTTGGGCTTGATAGCCCCGTTGTCTTCCGGATGCTCGTCTTCGATCTCGATCTCGGGCGTCTCGCCCGGCGCCAGCAAATGGCCGTCATAAACCTCGGGGTCTACCAGCGTGAGAGAGACTTCGGCCATGCCTGTCGGTTTGCGGTCGCGGGTTCCGGCGAAGATGACATCTTCCATCTTGGTTCCGCGCAGGCTCTTGGCTGACTGTTCGCCCAGTACCCATGTAATGGCGTCCGAAATATTCGACTTGCCGCAACCGTTCGGGCCAACAATGGCCGCAATGCCGTTGCCGGCGAGTTGAACCTCGGTGCGATCACAGAAGGACTTGAAGCCGAGAATCTGAATGCGCTTCAACTTGAGCATGGAATGGGTGCCTCCGAACGAAACAGGCCGTGAGCGTCCTTGAACATTGGACGTTCTAGAGCCTCATATCAATTGTGGGCATGTCGGGCTGCCTGAATCAACAAGTGCAACCCAAGATTTTGTGGATAAAACGGCCGTAACCCCACAAATGGGCGCCGCATGCAGTCAAAAGGTCCTATCAGGGAGGGAATCGTTCCGCTTCAGCCGTTTCGCTGGCCCATCTCACGCGCTCTCAGTGACAGTTTGCCGACCGGGAGCGTCTATAGGTTGTCATGGTCCCGTTACAAGGTGGTCAAACCACTGTGACGGTGCAGGATATGCCGCAGTTCTTCGCCACGTCCGGCTCTTTCCGTCCTCTTGCCAGAGAGCAACGAGCTTCTTATAATCCGCATCAACCCCCTATGGCAGGGCGAAGCGGCGCAGCGCGCAATCGCTGTCGTGCAGTGAACCTCTGGTCCATAGGGAAATTCTCCCTGCTGTACCTTCATAGACATCGCACAGTAGATTTTGAGAGTACTTAGGAGCCTTATCAAAATGAAGAAGGTTTTGTTCGCCTCGTTCCTGGCGGCCGCTGCAGTTGCGGTCTCCCCTATCGCCCTGGTGGCAGCAACGGCCAACGTGGGCCAAGCCCAGGGTGGCGGCGTGCAGATGTCGCAGGAAGAGTACAACGCTTACGATGCGGCTACGAAGACTGCCGATCCGAAAGCCAAGATTGCCGCGCTGCAGGCATACCTCGACAAGTATCCGCAGAGCACCGTGAAAGAAAGCGTCCTGGAGCTCATCATGGGCGCCTACGGTCAGCTTAACGACGCTCCGGGTGTGCTCTCTGCCGCTGACAAGCTGCTGCAGGTCAATCCGCAGAGTCTGCGCGCCCTCACGATGGAGATGAGTCTCCACAAGACCATGGCCGATCAGAAGTCTGATCCGGCCGAGAAGCAGGCTGAGCTCGACAAGGCAGCCGATGCCGCCAAGAAGGCTTTGAGCGCGACCAAGGGTAAGGACATCGACCAGGCAACCTGGGATGCGATGATCAAGCAGGCTACTCCTTACCTGTACAGCGC
>NZ_JBFRCY010000479.1:0-7299 GCF_052113305.1 Terriglobus sp. YAF25 | reverse complement strand
GTCCAGGGATAACCGTCTGCGTTGGCTTTGCGAGCGTTGCTGTAGAGGTAGGGCACGATTCTGGCGTGGAACTGCGCCGACGCCAACATCACGTCCGAGACCTCCTTGCGGAAGCTCCACGGTGGCTCACCCATGCCCATGGAAGCGTGCAGCGAGGCCCAGCGCGCATTGCGCATCATGTACATTTCCATCTTTGGCGTGCGATTGGTGCTGAAGTGATTCTCGCCAAAGGTGCCGCCCACGATATCGGGATAGACGTATGGGAAGCCGCTGTACGCGAAGGCCAGGGCGTTGACCGGTCCACGATCCTGCTGCTGGTTGTAGTTGAAATCGTTGATGCGGTGCAGGTCACCGTTGGAGGAGAGATATCCGTTGCGCTCGATGATCAACTGCTTCTGTGCGAACAGACGGTCATTCGTTGGATCGACCTTGTCATCGCGCAGGTCATAGCCGGCATAGCCGTAGAAGTCCTCTTTCCATCCGTTGATGCCGTAGTCCTGCCACTTCTTCACCAGGCCGATGTACCAGTCCAGAGCCGCCGGGTTGTGGGCATCGAGCAGGTAGTATGGCTGCTTTGGCCAGCCGCCCTTATAGACCTTTGCCTGCCCGTTTTCGGTAAGGAAGTAACCATGCTTGACGCCTTCGTCCGAGTAAGGTCCACCGACGATGAAGGTGATACGCAGGCCGAGCATGACAGCCAGCCCCTCATCGCGGAAGTGCTGGATCAGCGCCTTCGGATCGGGATACTTTGTCTTGTCCCAGTAGCCGAAGCTGGTGGTCTCATGCATGGTCTCTGGCTCAGCCGGCCAGAAGCCTGAACCGATCACCATCCAGGTCAGCGGATAGCCATCCTTCAGATAATGGTCCACACTGTCGCGGACGGTGTTCGTATTGGTCTCCCAACCAAGAGCGCCGAAGGCCTCCCAGCCCACGCCGAAGGCTTGATACTTCGGCATCTCTACCTTGTATCCGGCTGCTCTGCGGACACGCAGATACTCCGCATAAATAGCATGCGGCTCGCCGAAGAAGTAATAAAGGTGCACCTTTGCCGGCGCACGCTTCACACCCTGCACGATCTGCTGCGCGGAGGTATGAACGATCTTCGTGGTTGGATCGATCAGCAGCTCGGCGAACTGCTGCCTGGGATAGATCACAAAATTACTGACCAGCCGCGAGATTCCCTGTCCAGAGAGAAAGGCATCATCCGAGAATCCGGTAACGTCTGTCGTGAATGACTGGCCACCGGCGTTCTCATACTTCGCTCGATACACCGCATGGTCCGCCAGTCCATACGCCGGGCTTGCGCCGGAGGTTTGAAAGCGAAGCTCAGCCCCCGGCTCTGCGACACTGACTTCAAGATCCGCACAGTGTGCCGAGAGTGTCACCCTCAACGACATGCGCTTCCCTGACGTGGTGCTTCCCTCGAGCGATACTGTGCTGGATGTAGCGTTCACCCGCTTGAACCGAACCGGTTCGCCGCCAAGCAGGACGCCTGCACTGCCGTCCGGCGTTACGATATCGCCGGCTCCTGCTGCGAAGCCGTAGCGGCCTGAGGACTCGTCAAGATGAAAGGTCAGACCCTGATACTGCAGGCGGGTCTCCGCATAAAGACATGACGCACACGAGATCGCGGAGACACAAAGAAGACTGGCCAGGCGTTGCATAGTTCTCCCTGAAACAAAACATTGCAGAGGCCCGGTCTTGCGGCCGGGCCTCTGCGCATTAGAAGTGGAGCTTCGCACCCAACTGTAGCGTACGGGCTGCGTACGATGTCGTGATGACGCCCATGTTGTTATTTGTGTTCACACTGGTACCGGAGTAGGAGGCATTCGGCGCGCCGAGGTTGACATGATTCAAGGCGTTATACGCCTCAAGCCGCAACTCYAGCGAGGTTCCCTCGGTGATCCGGGTTGTTTTGAAGACCGACATATCGAAGTTGACGACGCCAGGCGCGCGCAACTTCGAGTAGAACCGAGGCGCGTTGCCGTAGGTGTAGGCAGCCGGGTTAGTGAAGGCAAGATAGTTGAAGCGACGATATTTGCCCAGCGTGTAACCGGTGGGATTCTGCATCAGCAACGACTCATTCAGGTCCGGGCGTGTTGCCGCGGAGTTATTCGCTCCGCTGAAATTCAACGGGCGTCCTGACTCCAGCGTCATGGTGGTATTGAATTGCAGGCCACCAACCAGGCGATCCATCCATCCACCTCTGTTCAGATAACGGCGATTACGCCCGAAGGGAAGATCGTAGAGCACGGCCACGATACCGCGGTGGGTGACATCGATGGCATCGACACTGTAGTCACCATCCAGATTGCGTGGATTCTGAATACCGTTCCCTGTCTGAGTAATGCCTGCAGTGGTAGCGATATCCGTATAGATCGGCAGGCTCATCAGCTTGCCGTACGTATACGATCCCTGGAACTGCAATCCCTCAGCCGCTCGACGCTGCAGCGTGACATACATGAAGTTGCCATCGAAATGTGCCGAGCGCGGAAAGCTCTGCAGCACGCTGGACATATACGGATAAGGACGCAGGAGGTTCGCACGCGAGATGGTTGCGCCATTCAGCGCGGAGTTCTCAGGAATCTTTCCGGCGTAAGGATTCGGCACCAGGGCATTGAGATACGCTGCGCCCTGCGAAGCGTAGCTGGGATCGAGCGTATTGATGTTTAACGTACCCAGATTGAAGTAGCGGCCATGGTTACCCAGGTACGAGAGATCCATCACCATCTTGAACGGCAACTGGCGCGACAGCGTAAGGGTGTACTGCATACTCTGCGGCGTGCGGGCACGGGGCACGACGTAATATCCGGTTTGGCCGCGGAAGGAGATCTGTCCAAGCGACGAGCCCAGAGGCTGCAGCGCAGGTGAAGGCACACCGTTCTTGAACAGGAAGGCGGTTCCGTAGGTCGTAGAAGCGTTGTAGCTGGTGGTAATGCGACCGAAACCATTTGAGCTTCCCGCAGCTTCGTCATACGAAGCCTGAGCCGTGGTGGGATAGTACATTGCATAACCACCACGCAGGACGGTCTTATTGTCATTCGTCAGCACAAGGGCGAAACCGAGACGCGGTCCCCAGTCGCTCCAATTCTGGTGTACAAAATTGCGGCCTTCGCCATTGAGCCCGGCAAACCGAACTGCTCCGAGATATCCGGTCACAGGGTTAACCTGCGTAATGTCGAAGTTGCCCATGCCATTCTTCTTCTCGTACGGCTGCTGCTGGAAATCCCAGCGTAGTCCGAGATTGAGCGTCAGGCGCTGGTTGGCGTGCCAGTCATCCTGCACATATCCGGCGATCTGGAACTGGCGGAAGGCTGTGCCGCGCGCCAGTTGCGTGCTCGCCGAAGAAACATTGCCGGCGAGGAAGGTGGCAAAGCTGCTACCCACATTGCCATTGGTTGTGACCAGAACAGTATCGGAGCCCTCCGCTGTGTTGTTCGAGCTGACACCGGGGAGACCGATCTTCTGTGCGTAGTTCTGGTTCGCGGTCGCTGCCTGGAACGGGAAGTCAGAGCGCAGGCCGGAGAGACGGAGATCGTTCACCATTGTCGGCGAGAAGATGTGCGTCTCCGCCAGCATTGCAGTGAAGTTCGTCAGCGTGTCATTACGGTAATAAAGCGGCCCAAAGCCCTGAGAACCATTGTTCGTGTAGTTCTGGTAGTAGGCATACCGTGCGATGATGCTATCCCTGTCGCTCAGCCGGTAGTCTCCACGTCCAAGGATCGTGCGCTCGGTCGAGACCAGCTTTGGATTTGCCAGATAGTTGTTCGCATTCGTACAGCTATCGTAGGAACCGATAGAGTTGTTCGGAGCGGGAATGAAGAGATTCATGGCCGCGATCGAAACCGGGTCCTGACGCGAGGCTGAAATCTGATTGTTTGGGAAGGCCTGACGCTGCGTCGTTGCCGAGCCTGTGTTGGGATCAAAGATCTTGAAAGGCGTGCAGGTGCCACTCACAACACGGCGCAGATCGCTGAAGTCACCACCGCGCTCTTGCACCGTCGGCACCGAATAGTAGATCGCTGAGCCGGTGACATACCGGTACTCTTCGTAGTTTCCAAAGAAGAATGCCTTATCCCGGATGATAGGGCCGCCGAAGGTGCCACCGTAGTTATTGAAGCGAAGCTCCGGCTTTGTGGTCTTGGGCAGCGCGATGGTCGCATCGAGATAGTCGTTGCGGAAGAACTCATACACCGAACCGTGAAACTGATTCGCGCTGGTGAAGCCCTGGTTGGTCGCGCCTGCGGCTGAGACCACACCCGGGCTCAATGTGGCCAGCGCAAGCACGCTGCGCCCATTCACCGGAAGCTCCTGTACAGCGCGCGTGTCGATGGTGTTGCTGATCTGGGCATCGACGACGTTCAACGCCGGCGGAGTCGACTCAACCACAATGCTGCTGTCGACGGTGCCGACCCGGAGCTGCGCATTGGTCGTCACGTGCGCGGCGGCGTCCACCACGACATTGCGTGCCGTGGTAGTCGAGAATCCGGCGACGACGATGGTGACGCTGTAGGTCCCGGGTGGCAGCGGCTGTGACTGATAGAAACCATTCTCGTTGGTCGTGGCCTCGTACTTCAGGCCGGTGGCGTCGTTGGTGACAGTGACTTTTGCATTCGGAACAACGCTTCCGGTCGGATCGACCACCGTTCCTCCGATGGTTCCAACGTCCTGCTGTGCGCGGCCGGTCATGGGCAGCGCCAGGAGGAGCAGGAAGGTTATCGCAATCCAGAAGCGCCTTGTAATTGTTCTCTGGCGGCGCAGGGAGAGTCGTATTTGTCTGGTCATATTCGTCAGGCCTCGYTACATCAAACGTTTAACTTCTCGGATTCGGCGAATACCTGGGGGAGAGCTTTCGTCGGAACGCCAGAATCCTAAGTTCGTCAGAGAAATCTTGTCAACCGTTTAATCTTCAGGCAAGATTCATTTTGTTCCGTTTGAGAGGAGTCCCTTTCGTGCACCGTCTATCTCTGTTCTGTCTGCTACTGGGCACAGCCTGCATCGCGCAAACTTCACCGCCTGCGCCGTCAAACTCCGGTGAAGCGGATTTTGCGCAGGCCGCGCGCTATCGCCAGGCCAACGAACACCTCTCGGCGGAGGTTGTCTTTCTTGGCGACTCCATCCTCGATTACTGGGGATCGCGGGAGGGAACCTGGTTCGCCTATCCCGGCTGGATCAATCGCGGCATTGGCGGCCAGACGACGCAGCAGATGCTGCTGCGCGAGCGGCACGACGCGCTCAATCTGCATCCCAAGGCGATTGTGCTCGAAGGTGGCGGCAATGATATGCGCCTTGGTTTTTCTCCAGAGGAGATCCGGGATAACTTCCTCACGATGGGTGAGTTAGCGGCATCACACGGCATCCGCGTCTACGTTGCGGAGATGACTCCCGTCTGTGACTGCGTTCGGCCTCTGACCGGCCTGCGGACAGTCGCCCGGATCCGGCAATTGAACGATCTGCTAGCCGTCATGTGCCGGGAAAAGCATTGGGAGCTGCTTCGTTTCAACGCGCCGCTGGCTGATGCGAACGGCTTGATGCGGGCGGAACTGACCGTAGATGGCGTACATCCTAAGTCTGCCGGCTATGCACTGCTGGCGCCCATCGTGGAACAGGCGCTGGCCGGCTACCGCAAGAGTCCCTAGACAACTTAAACGATTAACCTATAGTGTTTCTCTGGCAAGTTTCATTCCGGATGAGGGCAGGGTGAAGTGGTGAGAAGTCTTACGCACGTGGAAGAACGTGGCGATCTGGTCGTCGTTGGCGGCGGCCTCTCCGGCGTCTGCTGCGCAGTGACCGCGGCACGCAAGGGAATCAGTGTTCTGCTGGTGCAGGACCGCCCTGTCCTGGGCGGCAATGCCTCAAGTGAAGTACGACTGTGGGTACTGGGGGCGACCTCACACATGGGCAACAACAATCGCTGGGCTCGCGAGGGCGGCGTTATTGACGAGTTGCTCGTAGAGAACATGTGGCGCAATCCCGAGGGGAACCCGATCCTCTTCGACTCCATCCTGCTGGAAACCGTCAAGCGCGAGCCGAAGATCACCCTGCTGTTGAATACGGCTATCCATGAGCTCGATATGGAAGGCGGCGCCATCGCGCGCGTACGCGGCTATAACAGCCAGAACCAGACGGCCTACACACTGGAGGCGCCGCTCTTTGTCGATGCCTCCGGCGACGGCATTCTTGGCTTTCTCGCGGGCGCAGAGTTCCGCATGGGCGCCGAAGCCCGTTCCGAGTTCAACGAAGGCATGGCTCCGGAGACCGAGGAGCACACGCTGCTTGGTCACTCGCTCTACTTCTACAGCCGCGATACCGGTCAGCCCGTGAAGTATGTGCCGCCGGCCTTTGCACTGCAGGACATCACACGTATTCCGCGCTTCCGCGATATTCGTGTCTCAGACAGCGGCTGTCGTCTATGGTGGCTGGAATACGGCGGAGCCCTGGACACAGTCGGGCAGACAGAAGAGATCAAGTGGGAGCTGTGGGCGGTAGCGTACGGTGTATGGAACTACATCAAGAACTCCGGCGAGTTTCCGGATGCGGAGAATCTCACGCTGGAGTGGATGGGGACCATCCCCGGCAAACGCGAGAGCCGCCGCTTTATCGGCGATGTCATCCTGACGCAGAACGATGTCGTGCAGCAGAAGACCTTTCCGGATGCCGTCTCGTTTGGCGGGTGGGCGATCGACCTGCATCCTTCGGACGGAGTCTTCAGCTCAAAGCCCGGATGCACGCAGTATCACGCGAAGGGCGTCTACCAGATTCCATTCCGCAGCATGTACAGCCGCAATATTCCCAACCTGCTGTTGACCGGCCGACTGATCAGCACGACGCATATTGCGTTCGGTTCCACGCGCGTGATGGCGACCTGCGCCAGCAACGGGCAAGCTGTCGGCATGGCTGCCGTCCTCTGCGCAGAAGAGGGCTTGCAGCCGCGTGACCTGCTTGAACCTGCCCATATGCATCGGCTACAGCAGGATCTGCTCGCGGCAGGACAGCATATTCCCGGCGTTGTCTTCCAGACAGAAGCCGATCTCTCTCGCCAGGCTGTGGTCTCCGCCTCCAGTGAACTTCTATTGCAAGAACTGCCATCCTGCGGCGAGCTTGCGGAAGAGCGCTCTTACGCTCTTCTAGTCCCATTCCAGGATGGTCCGAGCCCAGCGCTGTCGCTCTATGCTGACGTAGCGAGTTCAATGACACTGCGTGCGGAGCTGTGGACCTCAGCGCACTGCGGAAACACCACTCCGGACGTGCTTGTAGCTACGCTCGATGTTCCAGTAGAAGCCGGCCGCGGTGTAGAGA
>NZ_JBFRCY010000478.1:0-4471 GCF_052113305.1 Terriglobus sp. YAF25 | reverse complement strand
GAGTAATAATACCTCCACGTCCCAGCGAGGGAGTCAATCATTTGCTGTACGTTGCCATTCGGCTCGTACGACAGAGACTCGCTGTAGACGGTGTTCCCTGTGATCGTAGGTGCGGAGGATGGATTGCTGCCAACCACCTGGAATGTATAGATGGGGCCAGTGTTGGTGGACTGAGCGGAGTCTGTCGCAATTGCCGAGATGCGGTGTATTCCGACCGCGATATTTCCAATCGGGATCGAGGCGTGCCAACCGCTCTGGGCCGCGCCCGGGATGCCAGTGCCGCTGGCAACATCAGGACGTGAATCGCCAAGGGTCGCGAGACCAACCGACTTGCCATCAAGGAAGAGTTCCACCTGGCTTACAGGCGACTGCGGCGAACCGTCAGGGGAGACGGCCCATCCAGAGACAGTCAGCGTTGCGCCCTGGTTGACCGTCGGATTAGTACCCGAACCGTCGATCCAACTCATGATCTGCTGATGAGAGGACACAGTCAGTGTGGCCTGATTCCAGCAGGTAGATTGATTCCCATCGAAATCCATACCGCGTGTCGCCAGGGTATGTGTCCCTACCGATAAACTCCCAATCGAGCCGCTGAAGAGCCATCCGCTATGAAGGAAATTAGAAGCGTTTGAGTCATAAATACTGCTGCCGGGCTGACTGAAGGCGGCGACGACGTCAGGGCGGTCATGCGTACCCGTTCGGACTCTCCCGATGACGTTGCCATCGATCAGCACTTCTACCCCCGCGGAGGGTGCGCCGTCCTCATGATCGACCAGCCATCCATCGATGTTCAGCATTCCGTTCTGGGAAAGTGTCATCGAACTCGATGGGCCGCCGCATCATCTGGAATGGTTCGAAGTAGTTACCGTGCCACCAATCGACTCCGAAACTCCTTGATATTTCATTGCCGGCAAGATCATAGCTGAACTGCGTATCAGAACGAGGATGACCGCAGCTTCTCGGCGTGCACGATCCAACCGTCGTAACCCTGCCCATTGCATCGTAGCTAAAACCGTTCCAGGTCTCCGGAGTTCCGCCGTCGCCGGTCCACTGATACGTCAAGCGGCCAATCGGGTTGCTCGCAGCGAAGAGAGCGCTGGAGTTGTGAGTGTCCTGCGCGACATCGTACCGGTAGTGTGCTGATGGAGTATTCGTGTAATCCCCACTGGGGTAAGTCCGATCCGTCAACCGATTCAGGGCATCGTAGGTGTATTGCGTAATAATGCCGCGCGCGTCCGTTCGGTAGGTTAGATTTCCGTTCGCATCGTAGCTATAGACGAAACTCCAGCTTTGATTTCCGTCGCAGAGATTGCCCACAGAAAGAGACTCTGGATTGCAGGACTTCGTGAGGCGGGAAAGCGAATCGTAATTGAAGGTGCGGGTCCGTGCGGCTTCGCCAGAAACTCCTGATTGGGTGACCGTTTTCAGGTTGCCGAGCGCATCGTAGATATAGTTCGTGTGGAGACTGAGCCCGGAAGGGTCCTCGTAGACGTCGGTAATATCTCCAAATGCATTCCGGACCAACTTGCTTTTGCGAGTAGACTCGTCGATAAATGTGACCGAGCTTCCTGAGTATACGTTCGACTCTTTACTCGAATCGGGATTGGTTTTCCGAATCATTCGACCCAGTGCATCATAGTCATAACCTGTCGTATAGGAATCCGAGCTTGCGCAGTATGGAGTTGTTTCAGAGACGACCTTGCCAACCAGATCGTATGCCGTCTTTTGATGTATGGTTCCCCCGGAACATGATGAGGGTTGGTTAAGGCGCTGTATATCAATTTTGCGGCCTTGGCTATCTAATACAACACGTGTCTCAATCGAGGGGTTCGGAGTGGCAATTACGGTCGTTGTCACCCAGTCAGGATGTTGCGTTCCCCCAAAATCGACTGAGATATGTCCACCGTCAGGATTCCATGTGTCCGTCACCCTTCCCGCGGCATCTCTCGCTATAGCCACTGTCTCGCTGTTTGCATCTTTGTGTGCGACTACGGCACCATCATCTGCAGAATAGCGAAAACTTGTTTCTTGCTGTTTCGCATTACGTATGCGCGTCTGATACGCGAACGTTCCTGAATTTGTACAAGAAGTAGAATTTGCTGCGCCAAAGCAGTCCGTGTAGTCGTAATCGGTCTCGTTTCCTCGACCGTCAACTTGGTACACAAGCTGACCCAGAATGTTGTAATGGAAACTACTCGATATGGTGTCACCGGGAACCATATTGATGTATTGCGTGACAGATGTCAGGTTCCCTCTTCCGACTCTTCTGTTTGATGAATAGTTCGTGTCATCATGACTCGCAATGCCGGCAACCGAGTTATTTTGATAGCCAGATACCGTACTCAGATCCCATTCGTCATACCCATAATCAACTTGGCTGATCTTGGTTCCCTGATCATACTTTTTAATGCTCTTTACCCTATCCAAGATGTGCGCATTAACCAGGTCACTCGAGTGGTCGAACTCAACATCCGTTTCGCGATCGGGCGTACTGGTTTCCGCCTTACCAAAGTCCCATTCCTTCTTGGCTGTGACAAAGTTAAGTGGAGTAGATCCGACCGATGCGCCATACATATAGCGCACGATCGAGCTCGATCCGTCGTCGAGCGTCTGTTTTATAAAGCCAGGACGTCCGGGAAAAGCATAGTCACCGAACGTAGTTCGCTTGATTAGACTTCCACCGGCCGCCGCGCCGGAATAAACATCGATCGTAGCCAGATTTGGCCATTGGGTTCCGACGACTGGGGCTGAATAAATCGTCTCGTCCCGCACAAAGGCGTTTGCTGATACGTCAAAACGCGAAGGACCACGAACACAGGAACTATGTTCGGTAGTCGTAACCCCACATATTTGACGACTTCCGGACACCGTAAAATGGCCACCTCCCGGCAGCGCGGAATAGACGATGTCATAGACTGCAGTTCCTACCGTGGCCTGGGTGACGCGAAGTACCGGGACTCCGCTGTCCAGGGCATCTGTATAGCCCGGCAAGTATGTAAACGTCAGGGACTCCCCCGTCGGGAGTTGTATAGAATTCAATCCGCCGTAGTGGCCAGGCGAGCCACCCGAATCATAGTCGAAATGAAAGGATTGCCCTGTAAGAATTTGCACGGCCGTGATTCGCTGGCTTAAGCTTGTGTCACAGAACTCAGACGTACTTGGAGGGGGATTTCCTCCGTAAAAGTTCGTGCACACCGCTGGTGCGGCAGATGTTGTAATTACAACGCTAGAACTCCCGGCCTGGGTAGGAAACGTTAAAGAGTGCTGACCTGCGTCAGAAATGCTTGTCTGGAGGACGCTCCTCCCGACGGAATCGGTGGTTCCGATGAAATTTCCATTGGTGTCTCTTGAGGGGGCTTCTCCAGACGCATTAAAAACCTGATCAACCTCGTTGTAATTCTTGACTGATAGAAAGTATCCATCGCCGTCGTCCGAATATCCTTGCGCAATAGGTGTCCCGTCGCCAACCCTGCAATCTCTTTTGGTCTGATGGTCGACGGGAAATGTACGAGTTGTTCCATTCCAGTCTTGCAGATAAAAGGGGTAATAGACGTCCGCTGACTTGTCTGGACCATCAGTGTAAGTATCGGGTGGGCATGCGACTTGTGAAGTATCGTAAAACCCGAAAGGCGAAGTCCTTATAGCGCCATTGGTTTCGGTGATGAGCCTCCATCCTCCGGATCCGCCCGAATAACCTCTCTCATAGAACTTAAAGGCTTGATTGTTCTCCCGCATGTCCCAGGTAGCACTGTCGTAGATGAGCTTATAGCGGAGATACAATCCCCCTCTTTGCGGCGAGGTATAAAGCGGAATCTCGATATGCAGATTCCCACTAAGGACATCGATTGAGAGATCGATCATGGAAGCGGACGTCCCGCCTAGCGGGAGCGTGACTCGCGTCCCATCGGGGGGAAGGCCAATCGTTTGGGGAATAGGTGCCTGTGCGCCAGCCCACGGTGAAAGACTAAGAAGAAAAGACAAGAATGCAAGTCTTGTAATCCTAGCTGAACCTCTCGGCATGAGGCTCGTTCCTGTGAACGCGCCAGATGGGCGAGCAGGAACGACACCAAAGCTCTTCCTGATAAAAGAGCGCAGCAAGGACGAGACGAATTGTAGGCAGATCAAGAACAGTCCTCCAGACGAGCAGGACCTGGGAAAAAGAAAAAACTTGGTTCTGTTTTTTGTGTTGTGCAGCTAGACTCTCGTCTCGGCTTGTGGATTGTCAAGTCCGCAAATTCTTTAGTGCTGTTCGGTTTTGCGACAGTGCAGCAATAGCCCGTTTTTATTGGGATGTTTTGTACTCGAACTCTCTCTGCTCTGTCGAGTCTGTGTGAGTACTACTTGATTTTCGGAGTTATTTATACGAGAAGAGAGTATGTCACGTTATCTTCCCTATTCTCCAGAGCAGGGTTATCTTGTTCCGCCTCGCGTGGACGAAGTTCTGAGCGCGGATCATCTGTGTTTTTTCGTT
>NZ_JBFRCY010000477.1:0-3633 GCF_052113305.1 Terriglobus sp. YAF25 | reverse complement strand
GCCGTACCTCAGCGGCTAAAGCCGCGGTCCCTGTGGACCTTGTTACGACACGGCTGAAGCCGTGTCCTTAAGCGAGACATTCGCACCTGCGGTGCGAAGTGGTTGCGCTACGCACAACAGTGTTGGTTTCGATGGCGGAGCAAATGCGACGAAACGCCTCTATCTATAGGGGATTTCAATATCCGATTCTTGTCCTCGCCGCRGGTATATCGATACTCCTACTGCACATGCTCCTTCACCCAATCCTGAATCTCCTTTTTCAGAATGATGTGTTCACCCAGGCGGCGATAGCTTTCAAACTGCGACTCGGTAAAGAACTGATCGAGTGTCGTATCGAAAGGAAAGGCGTTATGCACACGGTGGTAGTTCAGGATGTCAGCCGGCTCGTCACCCGTGAGCGTGCTCTTCAGATAGAGCAGCTTTCCATACGGCTCGCCCCTCTTGTCTTCGGGATAGTAGATATCTGCCTCCAGCGCGTGGAAGAGGTTACCCGGACAATGCTTGAACTTGAGCAGGCCTTCTGCTCCTGACGGCTGGTGCTGATTCGGAGGTAAGTTTGCAACAGCATCGACGGGCGGCTCAACGATCTCTACCTGCAACGGCTCATTCTCGTTGGGTTTCTCCTGAAGCGGCGCCTTATCGGAACCCGTGCTGCCTTCTCCTCCGGGAGTCGGGTAGTCCACCGTACTCCTGATCCGGATCTCGATGCCGAAGTCCACACGTACCTTACGAATCGCCATGCCGATGCCTTCAAACCGCAGCGAGCCGTCTGCCTCTGCATCGCAGACGATCACTGTCCGGCAGCGACGGCGCAACAACTCATAGAGACCCATGTTCTCAAAGTGACCACCGTCTGAGAGATATACATATCCCGCGGTGTCGTTCGTCACTCCCCAAAGTTCCTTCACCAGTTGCGCCAGGCCATTGCGCGGATAGTCGGGAATTCCAGCCCGGCGCGGGTTCCTGATCCACCAGCCCAGACGAACATTGAAGACGGTCATAAGGAAGGCCATCGCTTTGCTGGAATGGAAGCCCATGTTGGGCGATGCCGCCGCTCCGGAGATAGCGACTGTGCTTGCAACCGTAATCCCTTTGCCTCGCTTGATGTGATCGATGGTAGGGACGAAGCCGTTGTATTGCAGCGTGTCGTTGGTGCCGTCTGTCCAGCCGGTCGAATATCCGGAATAGAGCGGCGTGATCGCGAAGCTGGCCGCCTTCCGTTCCTGGTACGCAAGCTCGCGTCCGGTGGTGAGGTTGAGCGCGGTACAAAAGATGGGGAACGGCCCCTGATAGGCGCCCGGCTGACCGTTGAGGTCTACCCAGGAAGAAGGCACCAGGTCTTTAACCCGCAGCCTGCCGTCTTCGACATCAAAACCWGTGAAGCGATTCGGCACGCGGTTTGGGTTTGATGCTCCGGCATAGCAGCGCGCCAGGCGGTCGCGGTAGAACGCGTTCATTGAGAACTCATTGATGTCGATGCGGCTGCTGAAGAAGAACGACGTTGCCACCATGGCCAGGAGCAGCCATGCCCACCGGGAGGTAACCTCCATCACGACCCTTTGATCGTTCCCTTCCAGCAGCCAACTGATCAGCGTCGCCAGTAGAACGAACAGGCCGACAATAAAGATGGGCGGAGCGACTTTGACGACCAGCTCAGCTGGACTCCAGCTACCGCCCTGCCCCGGAGCGTCAGGGTCTTCATTCGGTTTGCCGCTGGTCAGACGGCTCTTGCCAAGCAGAACGCCTGAAATTGTGCTGACGACCCATGTGCTCCAGACCGCGTACTTCACGATCACCTGCTGTGCAATCAGTTCCGACACATAGCGCCCAAGCAGCGAGACGCCAAACAAAGCGAACCACACCACGCCATATTGCACTGAGACAGCACGCAGCCGCGCAACCCACTCACGTTGTGCACTGCCGAAGAGCGTGCCCATCAGGCCGGTACAGAGTTCCAGCGAGATGAATGGAACGGCAAGCAACAACGAAGGAAGTACGGCGATACCCAAAGAGGCGATCAGTTTCTGATGGACAAGGAAGGTTCCCACAAAAAACAGATACCCAATGCCGTAGAGCAGCACGATGCAGAAGATACCTCCGAAGAGTGGGAACAGGAGAGAGGTAACCTTCCAACGGAGGGTGGCCGATTCCTTGTGCCCCGCCCAGATGGCAAGGCAGAAGAGGACGCACAACAACGGGAAGGCATCGTAGAGCCAGATCAAGGGAGACTCGTCCAGCCACGTCGACTGCGGCGTGATGAGGTGACGATCCACATATGCCTGATGGGTCGCCTCGCACGGAATCCACTTGGCCTGAAGCATAGCCGGAACACTGCACTTGGGCTTGTAGTCTGACCAGGCGTGAGCAAGGCGCATATCATTCTGCGACGAAACAGACTTGCAGCTATCCCCCTGGTCTTTGCAGATCGTCCACTCTGCCTTAGTTGTGTCAGAGTTTGCCTGGACGATCACACGGTCCGCGGGCAACTGCTGTCTGGGCCGTTGCGCATAAGCGCGATTGGCGCGCCTGCTGAACTGCGATCCACCCGGCACCGAAAGTTTGTACACCACAGGTGCGGCACAAGCCGCAAGCAACAGCCAGCTTGCCACAATCGCATGTACATGCCATGGGTGCGTGCGGTCACCGCAACGGGCTTTCCGGGTTTTCTTATCGGCCTCTGTGACGGCATCGCAGAACCGTGGGAACGCATACCAGAGCACCCCGGCCGCCCAAAGGCCGATACCGGCAAGAAGTGCAAAGATCAGCAGGCGGACCGTGATGCTGCCTACACTACCGACGCCAAGGTGGCGCACCACCCACTCCGTCACTGCGGCATGGGGCAGCAGCAGAAGCGTCATGATGGCCGAGATCAGAATCACCAGGTTGAGCAGCATGTTGCGGATCCAGACGGTAAAGATGGTCCACACATCCGCTCCGAAGAGACTGACGGAAGGCGACAGGTAGTTCGAGTACCGGCGCAGCCAGCGAATCGGCTCCGGCGGAATTATGCGTCCGGAGTCCGCGGCAGGAATGGGGACCATCTTCTCCTGCACACTCGCTATCCCAGCGCGCTTGATCCACGAGGCCAGGAACTGATGGATATAGCCGCCGCCGGAGACACTGGAGAGATAGTCAATCTCTCCCAGCTTCCGCAGTTGCGCCAGTCCCTGAAGCACGCCGAGGTTGAAGGTGGCGCTGCGAATGCCGCCACCGGAGAGACACACCCCGACATCCCGCACCGTCTTCGCACGGTCGTACACATCGGTCGTCGTGTCGGCCGGATCGATCAGGCGCTTGCCTGGATTCTTCGGGTCGAGGCGCGCTTTGAACTCCTGCTCAAGCAGCCATTTGCCAGGCGTGTATTGCGTGAGCAACGCGATCCGCGACTGCAAATCAGGATGGCGCTGGAAGTTGCGGATCAGTGCAGCCTCATCCAGAAACTGCCCTCGCACAACGTCTTCCGTACCGGCATAGGTACCGCTTTCGAGAAGCTGGACAATCTCAGGGCAGCACGGGTGTTTGGCATCGCCACAGCACATCGCGATTGCAGTCTGAGCAAGCCGATGGCGGTATTGCTGGTCGGAATCGAGGGGAGGATTCTGCTGCGTTTGCGAATCTGACATGATGTTCTCT
>NZ_JBFRCY010000476.1:0-3641 GCF_052113305.1 Terriglobus sp. YAF25 | reverse complement strand
CAGGGACCACTGCCCTGTAATCTCGCGGGTAGGAGCCTGTTTCGGAGCCGGAGCAGGCGTCTTCTTCCCGCAACCGATCAATGGAGCAAGACCTGCACCCGCGGCGGAAAGAAGACCATACCGCAACAAGTCGCGGCGAGGCAGATTCATTCTCCGCCCCGCTTTCCTGCCAGATCGCGAATCTCGCCGGTCCAGCGCAGAAAGCGCATCAATTGACCACGTTCCCGCCAGGCAAACCGGAAGAAATCCGATGCAGTAATCTGCTCTGCCTTCAACCCGGAATAGGTTTCAAGACGCCAGCGCAGGTAAGGAGAGTTCCACGGCCGCAGCCGGTGGCCCTTCGTCGCATTCCAAAGAAACAGCAGCCCACCAAACATTCCGCTGTCAGTATAGGGCGAGGGCGTGCCCTATGTGCCCTATGAAAGAAAGTCGAAGAGATTGGACTTGCCCAGAGAGGCAATCACACTTAGCAATGCCTTCTGCTGGGTTTGGGTGTTGCTCAGATCGGTGGCAATCTGGGCCGGGTCTGCGCTCAACAACTCCGTCTGCGAAATCGTAATCTCGGACTTACGCTGGCTGGCTGTGTCGCTGGCGCTCTGTATGGCAGAGAGCGAGTTTTCAAAGCCTGCGCGCTGCGTCGTCACCGTATTCAAAGCCGCCCCAAGCTTGCCTGTCGCCGTCATATCCCCGGAGGTAGCACCGGCAATGGCATCGTCCAGAGCGGTGAGAGCCTGAGAAAAGATATTCGATCCTGGCACATTCGTGGCGATCTTCTGCCCTGTCGGAGTGGTTACGTACTGGATCGAGCTGTCTCCGGAATAGGTTCCATTCGAGGCAAATGCGGGGGAGTCGGTAGCGCTGCCGGCAAAGAGATATTGCCCCTGGAAAGAGCTGTTCGCCATGGAAAGGACCGTGGACTTGATGTTCTGCAGTTGCTGCGCCACGGTCGCCTTCGCGTCGGCATTCAACGTTCCGTTGTTTGCCTGCGTCGACAGCGAAATCGCCTGGGTCAACTGCTGCACCACCGTGCTCAGAGCGCTGTCGGCTGTCTGCATACGGCCGGTGAGACCGGTCGCGGTATGGATAAACGTGTCGTTGAGGGAGAGCTCTGACTGCATACGGGCCGCACTACTGACCGCGACAGAGTCGTCTGACAACTGATTCACGCGCGATCCGCTCGAAAGCTGCTGCGTCAAGCGCTGTTCTGTTGCTGAAATCGCGTTCAGCGAGCCGGTAAGACCAGTGATGAAATTGGGATCGATACGCATATCATGCTGTCCTTAGGAGACCGTCGTTTCCTGTCCGAGGTTGATCGCTTCCGCCATCAGTTTGTCCGCAACCGCGAAGATACGCGCATTGGCTTGATAGGCCTTCTGGTACATCGTCAGGTTGGCTGCCTCTTCGTCCAGCGACACTCCGGAGACTGCATTGCGCTGTGACTGGATCTGCGTCAGCGTTGCATTCTGAGCCGTATTGTCCGTGGAGGCCGCACTTGCCTGCGCACCGATCTCGGACAACATTGCCGCGAGAAAGTCTCCGCCGGTCTCTCCATTGGTGTTCTTTGCATCCTTCAGCGCAGCCAACGCGGAGGCGTTTCCACTGCCTCCTGAACCTTCTCCCGAAGCCGCAGCAGCAATCCCTGATGGACTGGTCATCACGACCTTGATATTTGCCGCAAACCCTGTAGCGCTCGACGGTGACGAAAAGATCGCTCCACCGCTGCTGCCGTTTGCATCCACACCTGCAGCATTCTGGGTATTGACGGCATTCGCTACGCTCGTAGCGAGCTGGTCCAGAGCGGTGCGGGCGGTTGCCAGGGCTCCGTCGCGTACGGCTACCATTCCGCCAATCTGTCCACCGGTAAGACCAGCGGTCGAGGAAGTATCGAATGCATACGAAGATGCGCCGCTGACAAGAACTGCACCGTTACTCGCGGTCACGGTCACAGCAGCGTTGTCCGTATTGGGGGTGACGGAAACGCCCAGATAATTGGAAAGCTGGGTGATAGCCTGCTGCCGCTGCTCACTAATAGAGCCGTCAGTATCTCTGCCTTCAAGGATCTGCTGATTGAGGCCGGCGATCGTCTTGCTCAGGCTGTTGATGTTGGTAGCAATGCCACCGATCTGTGTGTTGATTCCAGAGATCTGCTGATCCAGTTGATTCGCCGCCGAGTTCGTCGCCGAAGCGAACGATCCGGCCGCGGATAATACCGCCTGGCGTGTCGCAACATCCGAAGGATTGGCCTCAAGGCTGGCAAACGAGGTCCATAAGCCATCCAGGGCGCCTCCAAGAGCCGTGCTTCCGCTGCTGTTAACCGGAAAGACGTTCTGGAGATCGTTCAGCGCCGACAGCTTCGAATTGGCCGCCTGCGCCACATGCGTCTGGTCAGCCAGGCGCTGCTCCACGACGGGGTCGCGCTGCTGGGTCACGCTGACGTTGACAGCGGAGACCGATACGGAATCCTGAAAGGAAACTACGCGGCGTGTATAACCAGCAGTATTCTGGTTAGCCACATTCTGCGCGGTTACATTGAGCGCCTTCTGCGTCGAATCCAACGCCGAGCCGGCTAGCGACATCAATGAAGCCAGGCTTCCGATAGACATGAGTCTCCTATTTGAGCATCGACGAGATCAGCTTGTCAGCTACCGCGGTCGATGGCACGTTATAGCTGCCGTCGGCAATCGCCTTCTGCAGCGCGGCGACTTTCTCCATGCGCGTGTCGTCGCCATTGACAGCCTGGGCGAGTGCTCCCGCCGCGGGGCTAAGGGTTGTCTGATCCTGCTGGATGCTCTTGGCTTCTGTTGCGGACGCGGCCTTGGTGCTCCGTGCCACGCCACTTGTCTTCTCAATACCGAGGCCATTTACCAGGCTGCCGAGATTTCCAATTCCACTCGTTTCGTTTGCCATACAACACTCCTTGACGGGCTTATCGGCCTGTCGGGGCCAGACTTGAGCTCGTAACAGAATCTTTTTCGCGTTGTTCGACAGCCGCTACCATTTTTGAACCAAATCCAAGGCCACCCCGGCTCGCCATCGCTGTCGCCAGCGCCTCAGTCCCGTAGGACTTCAGGGCATCGCCGAACTGACCCTCTCCGTCTTCCTCGTTCCGCAGCGGCTTCAACAGCTCGTTCATCAGCATACCTTCAAACTGCTTCGCTGCGTTTTCGAGCTTTTGTTGCCGTATTGYGGTTGCATCGCCCAGGGACGGGCCTACCGAGGTCACCATCATCACAGCACCTCAATCTCTGCTTCTAATGCTCCTGCCGCCTTCATTGCCTGCAGAATCGAGATCACGTCACGAGCTGTAGCCCCGATCGCCTGCAGATCCCTCACCAGTTCTTCCACCGTCGCGCCCTGCTTGAGCTCGATGCGGTTGACCGGCTTATCCTTTGCATCCACCTTGGTTTGCTGCACCACCTGCGTTGTTCCCTGCGCGAAGGCGTTTGGCTGGCTGACCTCGAACTCCGAGACCACATTGACGCTCAAACCACCGTGCAGGATCGAAACCGGCTGCAGCACCACCTGGCCGCCAATTACGACTGTTCCAGTACGTTCGTTAACAATGACCCGGGCGCTTGGCGCCAGAGCCACTTCCACAGCCTCCACGCGGGCCAGAAGTTGAGGAATATCCTCTCCGGGAC